>JAYEOC010000138.1:3992-6384 GCA_034722635.1 Methanobacteriota archaeon | reverse complement strand
GGGGAAGGTTATCGAATTAAGATGACTACCACCACTCCTTCAATTTACAGAGTTGATACTCTCACCGTGTCAATAATCTATCCCTCTGGCTGGTTCTGGGACACGAGCACACGAGCAGGCACCTACGTCATAGAAGGCAGCATAAGTGATAATCCTATAATATTTACTCTGGACGGGACACCTTTAAATCCCGGCGGCAGTGTAACGGACTGGATAAGTTTCACATGCCCCATAGGTACATCACCACGTGACT
Organism: Methanobacteriota archaeon; assembly: GCA_034722635.1. GTDB lineage: Archaea > Halobacteriota > Syntropharchaeia > Alkanophagales > Methanospirareceae > QENJ01. Next base: position 6,131 of record JAYEOC010000138.1, on the reverse strand, counting down.
ATGAGATAATAGCCGTAGCAAACTTTGGATATACGGATATAGCTACCGGAAGAGCGCTGACTAGTTTCGGAAGAGAGGACGTTGTGGTAACAGTTACTAGCACGGCAGCGATGGGTGAAGCGAAAAAGACACAGCAGCAGGTGGAACAGGCGAATGCGAAAATAATAGAGGCACAGGGGAAGCTAACAGTAGTGGACGGGCTGTTGTCACAAGCAAAAGCAGACGGAAAGGATGTTACTTATGCGGAATCAACACTAAGTCAAGCGAAAGCCAGCCTGCAACTTGCTCGGACAACTGTAAATTCCAATCCTACTACCGCTTTGGCAAATGCAGAGAGTGCTTTGGCTCAGGCGCAAACAGCAGAGAATATGATTTTGCAGGCCAAGAAGAAGGGTTTGTCTATCCCTATTTTAATGGTAGATGTCATAGCGGCGATAGCCGTTGCGGGAGTAATATTAGTTCTAAAAAGGAAGAGGTAAGATGTCCGCTCTAACCATAGTACATATCGTGGCACTCGTGGGCTTTATAATAGCCGTAGCCTTGGCGCTCATAATCATGGTGCGAGAAAAGAGAGTAAAGCCTATGACGTTCTTCATGAACATGAGTGTCGCGATGTTTTTTATTTTATTTCCGTTAAAAATGAATAAAGTAGTTAAGGTTTTAATCGTCCTGATACTGGTATCGGTTGCATTTTATGTTCCGGGAGTAGTAAATGGGTATGAAGAATGCGAAGGACAACCAGACTCGGTATCTGAGGCTGAAGAGTACAGAACGGGGCATGAGGAACGTGGTGAACGTGGCGAAGTTCCATCCGAGCAGGAAGAGATAAAACCTTCACCCACAGAGAGTGGATATACCTACACACAGCCCGAAATACAACTTTGTTGCCTCTTTGCAACACTTGCTGGCGAGACCCAAACAGCAGAAAAATTAGACGTACTTCGAGATTTTAGAGATACTGTCTTAAACAAGAATTCCGTAGGTGCAATATTAGTGAGCACATATTATGATGTTAGCCCAGCGTTCGCAGAGTTTATTACGGAACATAACACTTTAAGAACAATTGCCAGGCTAGGAATTCTTGAGCCTGTGATTAGAACTCTTGAACTCAGTGGATGGATATGGATGGCATAATAAAATGAAAAACCGTTCGTTTAAAAAAGAAAGCTGTACCAACGAATAATCTGCTTTATTACAATGGAAAACCGTAATAACCGTGAACTCAGCAAAAAAGGCGCACTTAGCGGCGTACTGATTGGAGTGATCGGTACGCTTGTCACATACGTGACAGGCGATATTAGTTTCATCTCAGTTCCCGTAGTGCTTTTATTCTCACTATTTGGTGCGGGATTACTATTCCTATCGCCTTATTTCGAGTTGTTCTGTTTAGTAGTATTCTATGCTTTGATCGGTGCAACCGTTGGTTACTTAATAGACAGGAGGAAATAATGAAGAACTTATTAGTACTTTGCTCAGTCGTATTGGTTTTAGGTGGGATGACACCCTCAGTAACTGCAGAAGCGGCGGGCGGCATTACGCTGAATTTCACTCAGTTTACAGACCAATTGGAGATAGCCACACAATTAGAAAAACCGTCATATGGTATTGCAACCCTGAAGTCTGAGGAACCAACGGAATCCACATCTATGAATATCCGAGTCGTAAAAGTAGAAGACAATGTGGAAACAACCAGTTATGACACGAATGTAACCCCTTTGGATGATTTCTCAATACCTTTAGATTCCGGAACCTACAAGGTCTATACACAACTGGCGGGTGACGACACGGTTTTAGAATATAACAATAACAGCGAGGGTTATGAAGTCACTTCAGAGCGAAAAATTGTAATACCGATGGTGTACTCACCTTCGGAAGGTTACATATTAGACGTACCATGGCGAATCGAGAACTCGGAGATGTATATCCCGATTCTGGCTGTGGCTGACGACCGGGCTACTTATGCCGACATAAACAACATTTATGTTTATGACCACAATAACGGTGATAGCTTTGTCACATCCACAAATTGGGACTCTGCACAACCGATAGACAGTAGCAACATACCCTTTTTCTATCTGTTTAACGTGGACAAGAATTTATTTGTTCAGGTTGACGGTACTGTATCTTTAAAAATCAAAT
>JAYEOC010000138.1:0-3892 GCA_034722635.1 Methanobacteriota archaeon | reverse complement strand
GTCACATCCACAAATTGGGACTCTGCACAACCGATAGACAGTAGCAACATACCCTTTTTCTATCTGTTTAACGTGGACAAGAATTTATTTGTTCAGGTTGACGGTACTGTATCTTTAAAAATCAAATTCGACCTGCACTGGTCGCCAGATAATTGGGAAGGACCCTTAAATGTTCGAATAGCTCAACACGATATACCTGAAGTAATAGATTGGTACTGTGGCGACACGCATCTACATACCAATTACACAAGTAATGTGTACGAATACGGGGCACCAATTTCTGCAACAAGAGCTGCTAATACTATAATGGGTTTGGATTGGATGATAGTTACCGACCATTCGTTTGATTTGTACCCTGGTAAGTGGGCTATTGAGACTGCGGACTGTGATGCCCATTCTGATGGCCTCTTCAGGATACTACAAGGAGAAGAAGTCTCCTGTTATTTACCCGGCACAGATCCATTCCCCTCGCTATATCAATACAATCACCTTTTAGTGTATGGTGCTGATTTTATTCCGGGTGGTGAATGGGAAGATGGCACGGGTTCGGATTATACGCCGGCAGAAGCGATAGCTATTGCGAACAGCCAGGGCGGGGTCACATATTTTGCACATCCGTTTTATGACGACCCTTTTCGTGATCCCTGGCGAGCAGAAGATTATAACCTGTCTTTTACAGGCTTACAAATCTGGAACTATGGCTCTGATAGACCCACGCATTTACCGGATGGTCTGGCGAAGTGGAGTGAACTCCTCTTACGCGGGAGGCATGTCTATGTAGAAGGCGGTACGGATGCACATGGCGATTTCAATACAATTGCAGGCAAAGTCAAAACTTACGTGTATGTACCCGGCTATTCACAGTGTAGTTTACCAAAACGAGCAGAAATCCTTGACGCACTCCGTAACGGCAATACCGTAATGACCGATGGCCCGGTAGTGATATTCGAGATAAACGGGGCGATGATCGGGGATAACGTTAGCGTAACTAAAGGAACCAATGCTATAATTCGCATACAGTGGAACAGCACACCCGAATTCGGCGGGATAAAAAATATCGTTGTGAAGAAGGGTGTGATTAATGGAACAGCAGAATACAATTTCATGGTAATACAACCATCAGCAATTGGAAAAAAGGCTCTTTGCGATGAGTATGAGCTGACGGTATCACCAAACGAATCATGCTATTACCGTGTGGAGGCATACACAAACACAACGAACGGCAAAGAATACCGTTGTTACACGAACCCGGTCTGGGTGGATGTTATTGCAGACTGTACACCGTCTGTGGCAGTTTTCGATACGGGCGAGTCAGGCAAGCCCTACTCAAGCATTGCGGGCACGCATAAAGGCACAATCATACCTTCACAAAATATCACCGTCAGCAAACTATACACCTATCCCTGTACCGGCACCGGCGGCCATACAAAGTCTATAAAGCTATACGTAAACAGCACTTCAATAGCAAACGGCACCTGGACCGGCTACCCGGCTGATAGCATAACCATCACACCTTCGGTAACTTTATTCGCGGGACACACGTATAACTACACAATCGTCACAGGCTCTTATCCGCAAATATTACACGCAGCCAGTAAAGAAGTAACTGGCGGAACGATCACTTGCACCTCGTTCGTGGATGCGAATGGATGCACTTACAGCAACTGGATACCAGCGATACGATTGGCAGAATAATGAATTAGACAAATACAAATCGCTCTATCGTGTCACTATCCCTCTTCCTCGCGCTCCGCCACATGGCTATCTTATAGTTCAGCACATGCGGGTCCACGAACGCGAAATCTGTCCATGCCGGAGATAGCAGCGGTAGCTCTTTGGTAGAAAAAGCAGGAATACCATATTCCCTGAACTTCTGGGTAGCGAAATGCGACATCTCCTTACCATATATCACAGCAGCAACACCTTTATTCGCCAGTAATTCCGCGGTTACCGCACCGCCACCACTACCGTCCTCCAATAATACAATATCTCCTTGTTTAAAGCCGTATTTCTTGTCAACCCCAAATATCGCGTCTCTATTGAATGCCGGTATCACTTTTATTCTTATACCGTCCTTCACCGCCCTTAAACCTTTTAACTCCGCTATGAGTCCATTCAATTCTGCATTCTCTCTTTCCTTAACTCGTAATTCCGTTCTTAACCGTTTTATCTCGCTATCTTTCGTTCTTATCCAATCCGCTTCTTTCAATTCCTTACTTCGTACTGATTTGATAAACTCAAGCTTTGATTGTAACTGCTCGATTTCGAGTTCTTTCTCTGCCAACTCCGTGTTTAAAGCCAGTGTGGTCTCTTTCATTGCCACTATTTGCACGGATTTCTCTTTTAGCAGCCTGCGTAATCTGATATTCTCTCGGGCTACACTATTATCTACTTCTTCCTCTGCTCTTTCCCTTTTCGCTTGCTCTACTCCTGCCCCCTCTTCTGCTTTTTCTTCTGCTTTTACCCTCTCGCTAATCAACTGTTCAACCGCCGCGCTTATAGATACGCCTTTGATTACCAATGCTTTCACTTCTTCCACGTCCACGCCCGGCGGTGTCTTCTTCCGCACCTGCGCGAATTTCTTCTTGTAGTTCTTAAAGACATTAACGCATGCGGCTAAGGCATCGCGTTCATGCACGTTTTTATACTCGTAGCCCTCGCCTTTCGTCAATGCGAACTTCTCCTCTACTGTCAAACAATCATTCAACTCGTGAACACGGGACGAAAAGACGTTGCTCACCTTTTTTACCATTGAAGGCGTGGGCGTAACATCAGAAGCGACTACCAGCGGTCTCCCACGTGATATTATCAGCCTTATCGTGTCGGAGACCGAATAATTCTTTGAGCTGAACACATCCACGGTATTACCGTCAAGGTCGAGCATCGCCACTCCCACCGTAGTGCCGGGGTCAATGCCCACGATGGTGTATTTTCGTCTATCGGGTGTATGTGCCATCTATTATACGTTTTTATCCATCACAACTATATAAATTGTAACTGGCGTTTATGCAAAAGGAGGTGCGTAATAATGAAACTCGGGCTGATAGCAGATACCCATGATAATCTCGCAGCAATAGAAAAAGCAGTGGAACTTTTTAGGCACGAGGGCATAGAACTATTGGTCCACGCGGGTGATTTCGTAGCGCCGTTCACCGAGAAACCTTTCAGAACACTAAAAGTACCACTGATAGGAATATTTGGCAATAATGACGGCGATAAGCTGCTATTACGTGAGATATATAGAGAAAAAGGGGTAGGGGAGATCCACGAAGACCCTCATGAGTTCAAAATCGGTACGAAGAATGTAATTGTGACGCACAGACCGATGATAGTGAACGCTTTAGCGGTATCGGGCAGTTATGATGTGGTGATATATGGGCACACGCATAAAGCGGAGGTAGCGAAGAGGGGCAATACCCTGGTTATAAATCCCGGAGAGTGTTGTGGGTACGTTACGGGTAGAAAGACAGTGGCGGTACTTGATTTAGAAACGGAAGAATCAAGAATCGTGGAATTGTAACTGTGTACGTAAACGAGTAAAAATACGGTTGCACGCAAAAAAAAAGCGATCGATTATTAGTTTCTTTGATTAACTTTTTTTTTGAAGAATAGTTGACACGAAAAAACAGCAAATTATTTATAATGTAAATGGTATGGCATTTAGTAAAAGGTAAATCAAAATAAAGGAGGTATGTTATGGGAACCTTATATGAAGACATAATAGATTGTGGCGGAGAAATTTTTGGCGAGGAGCATTTGGCAACGCTCAGGGAGTGCGTTCAATGCGGTAAGTGTACAGGGGGCTGTCCATCGGGTAGGAATACGGCGTTAAGGACGAGGAAGTTAATGCAAATGGCTCTGTTGGATATGCGCGAGGAGATTTTCAACTCCC
>JAYEOC010000137.1:4167-6445 GCA_034722635.1 Methanobacteriota archaeon | reverse complement strand
AGCATTTGTTGACGGTCTTATCAGTAAAGGCGTCCACGTCATAGACATCGCACCCGGCGACAAGGTAAGCTCTACACCGATGATGTATTTCGCGACCTGGCTATTCAATGCAGATGGCGGTGTTGAAGTTACCGGTAGCCATCTGGACAAGGAATGGAACGGATTCAAACCTTGCGTGGGTTCGGAAAGCGCCAAAGAGTCGCAAATAAAAGAGATGCTTCTGACGGCGCAGAAACTCGCAGATTCATTTCCACAACATCATGCTGCTGTTAAAGGCGATATAGAAGAAGTGGATGTTCTTACGGATTATCACCACATGATAACTGCGAACGTGGTTCTGCGTGACCGCTGGGAAGAACTGGCGTCACTCGCTCTTTCGGGTAAAACGACATTAAAAACTGCTCTTTCTACGGCAATGCAAGAGATAAAGAAGTTACCGGCAGAAAGAAAGAAACCGTTAAGTGGCTTAAAAATCGTGTATGATGCAGGTAGCGGCACCACAGGTGTAATCGCACCCCCTATCTTCCGCGATTTGGGTGCTGACGTATTCGAGCTGTACTGCGAGCCGGACGGTAATTTCCCGTATCATCTGCCCGACCCAACGATACCACGATTCCTGGACGATTTACATGCCGAAGTACTACGAGAAAACGCGCACATCGGGCTGGCCTCCGATTGTGACGGTGACCGTGCAGGCGCGGTATCTCCAGATGGGAAGATGATAATCGGTGAGCAGATACTCGCTCTGCTCTGTAAGCACACCTTAAAAGAGCATCCAAATGCTAAAATCGTGTATGACACGAAATGCTCGGATGCCATAAAAGAGATAATCACGGAGAACCAGGGCGTGCCCGTGGAATGTAAGACCGGTTTCTCGTTTATAAAAGCGAAGATGGACGCTGTGGATGCAGTTGCCGGCGGCGAGATGTCGGGCCATGTGTATTACCAGAAGAATAACCGCGCGGACGATGCCGTATTCGCATTCGCGGAGCTTTTACTGCTTACAACCAAAGAGCTACAGCTCAGACAAGATACAAGCACTGTGGATGCGATGCTTGAAGACTTCCTGACACGATACGTGAACACGCCGGAGATACGGATTCCCGTAGTAAGCGATGAAGAGAAGGAGCGGGTTTCCGATCTGGTAGAGACATACTACCGGGAGCTTGCCACGCGACAGCCGGATAAATACAGAAGAAGAACCGATGAAACAGGTAACGATATAGACGGTGTGAAGATAGAGTTCCTGGCGGAGAATGGTTGGGCATTGGTACGCCGCTCGAACACGTCACCGGTGATCATCCTGAGAATAGAAGCGCGGACCGAAGAAGGACTTAGAACGATAGAAGCGCACGTGATAACGAAGTTCATGGAATTTGATACTGTTGATCTGAATGCAGACGATGCGGTAAGAGTGATAGTGCAACGATTAAAATAGCTAGTCTTGTGAGTCCGTTCTAAGTTAGGGCATACGCAAACTATATATACTCATAAAGCCTTTTTGTCATAGCGCTTGTGTCAGAGTAGTTAGTAGTGTGCTTTGAGATAAGTGCAACAAAAAAAACTAGGGGGTGATATAAATAAAATGTTTGAACAATTAGCAGCAAGTTTTGCAAAAGTTGCCTTTTTTAATACACTATTCGTAATCATTGGAGCAGTAATACTTCTGTTAGTAGGCTGGATAGTAGGGCGTACCATTGGGAAAGCCGTGGGACTATTGCTTGATAAAATTGGCGTTGACAAAGCATTGGACAAAGCAGGTGTGGGTGAAACTATAAAGGAATCGGGCTGGTCTATTTCACGACTTTTTAATGTCGTGATTAGATGGTTTATTTACGTCATCTTCATCATGGCCGCCGTAGACGTGTTGAACATAGAATTCCTGACAAGCTTCATGGGGCAGATTGCGTTATACTTCCCACGTCTGATCGCAGCAGCCCTCGTGCTGATAATAGGAATGATACTGATCGCACTCGCCATGAAATGGATAGAAGAAGCATTGGACACAAATGAGATTCCTCTCGCGAATATGCTAGCACCGATATTGAATGCGATCATGGTAGTAATAGTGCTGGTATTAGCGATGGACCAGTTACTCATTGACACGACAATTATATACACGTTTATCGTTCCGATGGCCTGGGGTCTTGCGATAGGTATTGGAGTCGCTATTGGGATCGCAGTAGGCTGGGGCGGCAGAGACAGCGTTGCCGAGTATATGCAAGAGCGACTGAAAGAGAACAAGAAGGAAAATAAATGATATAAACACAAAGATTAA
>JAYEOC010000137.1:0-4067 GCA_034722635.1 Methanobacteriota archaeon | reverse complement strand
CGTAAATTCTCGTGGGGTTTTTCCCCCCTGCCATACAACTAAAAAAATACTTATGATAAGGCGTTTCCATAACATAGTGCAAACAAATGAAACGGATATTTCACGTTGCGGACACACACATAGGTTATTCCGCGTACCGCAAGATGGACGTTGCAACCGGTCTTAACCAACGAGAAGTGGATACCTACGAGGCATTCGCACAATTCGTGGATTATGCGTTAAAAGCGAAACCGGACGCCGTGATACATGCCGGCGACCTTTTCGATTCCGTACGACCGACAAACCGTGCTATCTCGTTCGTGCTCAGCCAGTTGCTACGGTTAAGTGCTGCCGGCATCCCATTTGTAGCGATTTCTGGTAATCACGATACTCCGCGTTTGAAGGAGACGGGCAGTGTCCTAAGCCTGTTTGAGCATATCCCAGATGTGCACGTGGTTCATGAGCCTTTTTATAAAACCGTTGCGTTGGATGGCATAAGTGTCCATGCTGTTCCGCATTGCGATGATATAGAAGCGGAAAAGATTAAACTGACGCCAAATAACGCAGGATTCAATATCGCGCTACTTCACGCAAGCGTTCCTGGTGCGGGACAGCCGACTTTTCTTATGGGCGAATTCAACGAGCAAATTGTCGGTATTGACGACTTAACGGATTTTGATTATGTCGCTTTAGGGCATTTTCACGGCTACACGAAAGTAAAAGCAAACGCATACTATGCAGGCTCAACCGAAAGATTCAGCTTCAACGAGGTGAACGACACAAAAGGCTTCTTAGAGGTAAACCTAAGTGAAGATAGAGAAGCAGAAGTTATATTTCAACCATTAAAGATACGAGCGATGACGGATTTGGAGCCGGTTGTTTGCAGCACACTCAATGCACAAGAACTCGGAACGGTAATAAAAGAGCGTATCCAGGAATGCAAACCGCAAGATAAAGTAGTGAGGTTAAAAGTGCAGGATATACCTATGCCGATGTACCATTCGCTGGACTTTGACGCGCTTAAGCAGTTGACAAAGTCTGCGGTACATTTCGAGATGAAATACGAATTCCGGTTGGATAGTGAATCACCTTATGCCGAACAGCCCGCTTTTCATTCGTTACACACAGAGTTCGAGAAGTTTATCGGTCAGTACACGATAGGAACGCAAGTGGATAAAGAAAAGCTAAAGGCGCTGGGTATGAAGTATATGCGTGAATGGGAGAACGAAGAAGAGCGGGACTGAGAAACTGTTTAAAGAGGTAGGTAAGATAAATGCCACAAGTAAAAGAAGTCTTGAAACGAGTAAAAAAGATAGAACTAAAGACGAAAGTATTAGTTGACGGACTCATATCCGGGGAATACCATTCGATATTCAAAGGTCGCGGTATAGAATTCTCGGAGGTCCGAGAGTATGTACCCGGGGATGACGTCAGAGCTATTGACTGGAACGTCACGGCGCGATTAAATGCACCCTTTGTCAAGGAATTTATCGAAGAACGCGACCTGACATTGTTCATCGTGTTTGACCTTTCATCAAGTAACGAATTCGGATTTAAGCGCAGCAAAAAAGACGTTTGCTACGACATCGCAGCCTCTTTGATGTTCGCCGCTCTGAGGAATAACGACAACGTAGGTCTTTGTTTGTTTACTGATCGAGTAGAGAAGTTCGTGCCGCCAAGAAAAGGCAAGAAGCATATACTAAAACTGCTGCGTGAACTCATATATCACGAGCCGAAAAGTAAAACTACCGACATCCGAACCGCATTATCTTACCTGAACAAGGTCATAAAAAAACGTAGCATCATCTTTATCATCTCGGATTTCTTAACGCCCGATTTTGAGAAGCCGCTTAAACAGCTTAAGAGCAAACACGATGTAATCTTAGTAGATATGGCAGATGTGCACGAAGAAGACATCCCGGACATAGGCTATGCCTTTCTGGAGGACTACGAGACCGGTGAGCAGATACTCGTGGATACTTCGGACTCTGAGTTCAGGCTGCGATATACCGAACTTGTGAGGACGAGCCGTAATGCTCTTTTAACGACGTTGAAGCGATTGAATGTGGATATAATCAGGATGAACACGAGCGAGCCGTTTTACATACCGTTACAAACGTTTTTCAAGATGCGAGAAAGAAGAGTGGTGAGGTGATGCGTGCATGAGCTTGAATTTCGGTGAACCGCTGGTACTGCTATTCCTGGTGATTATACCCTTACTATTATGGTTTTACCGGCTTTATTGCAGAAAGAAGAAAGCAGCCGCACTGAAATTCAGTGCTTTGAGTATTGTAAAGGCCGCCACGGTTAAGAACAAACGAAGCCTCAAGCTCCGAGCGCATTTACCGTTCGTGCTAATTACAATTGCGCTTGCATTGATTATTATCGGTCTTGCGGACCCGCTAATTCCGTGGAAACACGCAAAAGAAGGTGTCAACGTGGTTCTGGCTATTGACGATTCCGGCAGTATGCAGGCAACCGATTATCAGCCCACGCGCCTGGAAGCCGCGAAAAGCGCAGCCGAAACTCTGATTTCGAATTTGAACCCGAAGGATAACGTGGGCATCATAATCTTCGAATCCGGTGCAACAACCGCGAGTTATCTCACGCCATTCAAAGATAAGGCGATTGAAAAAACACGTGGCATAGAACAGAGAACAGGGCGAACAGCACTGGGTGACGGGCTCACGCTCGCTATTGACATGGCTACTTCTATACCGAACAAGAAGAAAGTGGTGATTTTATTGAGTGACGGCGTGAACAATGCCGGTGTCGTGAGCCCGCAGGAAGCTGTTCTGTTCGCGAAGACAAACAAGATACAGGTTTATGCAGTGGGACTGGGCTCTGAGGCACCGGTGGTTTTGGGCTACGATTTCTTTGGCAATCCGCAATATGCCGAGCTCGATGAGGCAACGCTGAAACGAATAGCTGCGGATACCGGCGGAAGGTACTACAAATCAGTAAATGAAAAGACGCTGGATGAGATTTACGCTAATATCGGTGAGCATATCGAACGGGAATGGGAAGATACGAGCATAAAGGATTGGTTCTTCGTTGCTGCGTTTATCGTGCTGTTAGTGAATGTATATGTGATTTATGGTAAGTACCGGGTGGTTGTGTGATAGATGTTTTATAAAGGCATAAACACAGATTTTGTATTATAACGCGAGGATAAAAATGACCGAAATAAAGAACTTGTTGGCGCAATTATCAGAGGCACATGGTGTTTCCGGCTACGAAGGTGCGATAAGGGCGATAGTAGAAACAGAGCTAAAACCGTATGTGGACGAAATAAAAACGGACCGCTTAGGGAATTTGATAGCCACGAAAAGAGGCAAAAAACCGGCTGTTATGATAGCGGCGCATATGGATGAGATAGGGCTAATGGTAAAGTACATAGAAAAAGAAGGTTTTATGCGATTCTCAACCATCGGTGGCTGGTTTGATCAGACGTTGCTCAATCAAAGAGTGGTTTTGCATACAGACAGCGGTGCCGTGACCGGCGTTATCGGCTCGAAACCACCACACAGGATGAAGAAGGAGGAGCGGGAGAAGCCGATAAAAACAGAAGATATGTTCATAGATGTAGGTGCAAGCAGTAAGGAAGAAGTGGAGCAACTGGGCATCGCTATTGGAACTACAGCCACCATAGACGGGCATTTCGCTACACTCAAGAACGAACGAGTGACCTGCAAAGCTTTTGACAACCGCGCCGGTGTCGCGATAATGATAGAAGCACTAAAACGAACAAATACCGAATTTGAGGTATATGCAGTCGGTACAGTGCAAGAAGAAGTTGGGTTAAAGGGGGCACGAACGGCGGCATTCGAGCTTAATCCGGATGTGGCTATCGCCATTGATACAGACATCGCGGGTGGGCATCCGGGTCTGGAAAAGAAAGACGCCACGGTCGAGTTAGACAAAGGGCCTGCGATTACCGTCTCTGATGCTTCGGGTCGTGGCATAATTACACCACCTTCTGTGCTGAAATGGCTTAAGGATACGGCAGCTCGTCACAAAATTGATTACCAGCTCAGTGTGTCCGAAGGCGGCATGACCGATGCAGCCATAATTCATCTTACAAGAAG
>JAYEOC010000136.1:0-6449 GCA_034722635.1 Methanobacteriota archaeon | reverse complement strand
CACTAGAACGATCGTGGCTTTTCCGGTTAATACACAAAAGCCAGCAATTGTCCCCCCACCCCCGCTTCAACCGCTTTCGCATGTGACATCACACCTTTTGATGTCGTAACGATTAGTAGCCCGAAATCCCTTGCCGGTAAGAACCGCTTTTCCCAGCGCTCGAATTCGGTCGTTTTTACGTGAAACTTCGGCTTTACCACGTTACAATCGTTTATCTTACCCTGAAGTTTCACCTGGAATATACCCGCTTTTCCATCTTCCTCTCGCTCAAACTCTTCTATGTAGCCTCCTTCTTGCATTACACTCAGAACGTTCCCTATCAGTTTTGAGGCTGGCTTTATACTGCATTCCATCTTCCCTACTCTTTCTATATTCTTCATATGCGAAAGTGCATCCGCAAGCGGGTCATTTAACGACATTTTTATTCCTTCTTCCTATAATAAAATACAATTATATATTCCCCTGCTGTTTTTTGTGCTGTTTCTTTGATCAAACTTTCTTTCCATCCTGCTATTTTGTTTCTTTGATCAAACTTTCTTTCCAAAGAAAGTTTGTTAGTTGTACTTCTTAAACCCAATCTCCCTTGCAATCTCTCTGAAACACTGCCTGCATAGATAAATACCATATCTACGGACCAATCCCCTTTGCCTACCGCATCGCCGGCAAGCGTTTGCACCCCTACCAAATCTTTTATCTTTATTTCTCTCCATTTCTCCTGTATCCTTCACTTCTCTCTTTCCACGAAATATTCCGCCATTGACACCATCTCAGCCCTTATTGCCTCTCTACCCGTTCCTTTCAGGTCTATTTGCTTTAGCGTTTCCGTACCTTTGCGCAGATATTCCATCGCTATCGCTTCCGAGTATCTTAGCGAATCATACTTTACGAATAGATTAACTACTTCTTCTATTTCTTGTTTATCATAATTATGGAAACAGTTATATATCTGCTCCTTTTCTGATGCCGTACATTGCTCCAGGCAGTTAATTAGTAGTAAAGACGGTTTCCCTTCTGCTATATCTTCCCCTATCCGCTTCCCATATTTCGCCTCTTCACCCTCGACATTTAGTATATCATCCCTTATCTGGAACGCAATGCCTATGTACTCCCACGCAGTGCCCAGCTCTTTTGCCACTTCATAAGGTGCACCACCCGCGATAGCACCGCATTTCGCGGAAAGCGCAAATAGTTTCGCCGTCTTTCGCCTCAACACCTCTATTACTTCGGACTCGTCCATCTCTCTACTATCTTTAAATTGGAGGTCCATCGCTTGCCCTTCTAAAAGCACAATACTCTGTTCCGCAATCTCTTCAAATATCGCCCAGGCACGTTCCAACCCCAGCAATAGTTTGTTCTCTACCAACGCTTTGTAACACAGTGCGTATAGACCATCCCCGGCGTTCACCGCGATCGGTAGCCCATATTTTATGTGCAATGTGGGTTCGCCTCGTCTCAGCTTGCTATCGTCCTCTATATCGTCATGAACAAGCGAGAAATTGTGGAATAACTCGATACAAACCGCAGTTGGTATCGCCTTCTTTATATCGCCCCCGACCAGATCACAAGCCATGAAGCATAAAGAAGGTCTTAATCTCTTCCCACCACGACCCAAAAGGTCGGTTATCGGTACATACAGCGAATCCTGCTCTCTCACACCCAAATACTTTTTGTACGAATCTTCAAAGATATTTGTGTAGCTCTCAGTGTTCATGTTGTGGCTATTGGTGTTCATCACAATTTAATATATGCTTATTGTTCACGAAACCATGCCCGCAAGTTCCGTCTTGATATACTCATCCATCTCCGTGCAGTAGCCATGTGTAGCGGTTCCAACGGTGTACAGTTCTTTTGGTGCTACTGCCCGTGTGTATGTACGCTGTGCACTATCATATTGAATTATCGTGTCGTTCAATGAATGAATCATCACGAATTTCCGCGGCTGTATTCCGGTAAGATACGTATCAGGATCAATGGAACGGTAAAACCGAATCATATCTCGGTCGTTCAGTTGCCCGGTAGCAATTGCGGATTCTAAATCGTAGCCGCACGTACTTATGGCAATCATGCCCCGCGCATTCGGGTCAAGTGCGCACGCAGTAATCGCAAATCGTGCGCCGTTACTCTCGCCGAGATATACTATACGTTCCGGGTCTATCCCTGGCTGCTTTCGCAATACTTCAGCCGCGACAAGTGCATCATGCACCATCTTGTGTTCGGTCGGCTCCTCATCGTTCAGAAACAGCCTCAGGTCGCTCTGCACATCAATACCGCCCAAATTGCGCTGGTCTATTGCGATACTTGCGTAGCCCAAGCCGCACAGATACTTTGCAAGTCCCTGCTCACCCTCTTTTGTCACTGTTGCGCCCGGGAGCAGAACTACACCCGGGACTTCTTCGTCACCGCCCGGTATTCTCAAGAGTCCCGCTATTTGCTTGTCCCTACTCGTGAATACGACCTCGTGTAGCGTATGATTACCCATAGTTTCAAGCGTTTTCAATTGATAGTTGCATTCCGGATTGCCATATTCTAGCAGCCCCTCGTTTGTCACACGCCAGCCATCCCTCGTAACGCAGCCAGAACTAAAGATCGCTGTGAGCACTACACTCATTAGCATCACCGCGATAAGCAACCGTTTCATCATGCAGCCCTAAATTTTACTAGCTTTTACATCATGACAATCTTCATCGTCTCTTCTGCCGGTAGATCATTCTCCTTACATACCGCGATAGTGCTGAGGTTCTTTATTTCTAGCTCTTTAAGGTAAAGATAGCCTATTGTCGTGCCTATGTTGATGGGATAACCACGCAATGTGTTCTTTACCAGCATAAAAAAATAGTGCCTTAGGGCATTCTCAAACGGTACAAGTGACCCCTCTGCTTCATAAGCTGAATAAACATCGGATAGTACGTCCTTATACGCGGGAATCGGCAGTAACTGTATGGCTGAGTTCATATTCTCGGCATAAACCGAATCATTCACCGCATCGAAATCCAGCGTGTACGCATAAGGTAAGAAGTACTTCGTAAGCTCGGCTTCCGCTATCCCTCCGGACTTGCACCGCAGCAGAGTCATGACATTTACTATGTCAAACTCAGTCCCAATTATATTCCGTACTATTCCTTTATCCACGGCACGCAACCGCTCGGTCTTATGCCATATCGCACCAAAGAGTTCCGCATCAAGGGCATTCTCCAGGACAAATAACCTTTTGCTTTTTTCATATTCGGGCAGTAATTCCTCCAGTACCTGCCTGTAAGGATTATCTAATCGCTTTATTAGGCCCTCCAACGAGTCCATTTCGGTTAATTTACTTATATGGCGTCTGAAGAAGTTTTCAACCGGGAAAAACGTAGCAGGTGCTGTATTTCCTGTCGCTTTTGCGCGGATAACCGCCTTCAAATTTTTCACTTCCAACTGTCTGAGTAGTTCCACAAAGAAATCCCGTATTACACCGTCCGTGGATCTTATCACCATCATGTACTGATCTATCAGTTCCTCATTCAGCGCGTTCTCTATCCTACTTGCGTTTACCGCTACCAAACCCTCTTTCGTTAGTTTCTCTTTATATGCACTATCCATAAGTAAAGGCAAAAAATCGGTACTGCGTGCATCCACAAGCTCTTTCAATTTTCTCTCATCCAGTAGTTCGCACATCCTCGCCCTTATTCTTGCATATACATACGCATATTTTGATTCACCCATCTATCTTCACCCTCATCCATATCGTTTCGCGTCCATTACACCACACCAGACTGCTTTTAACGTTATGGGGCTGCGGAGATTTGAACTCCGGTTACCAGCTCCCCGAGCTGGGAGGATAACCTGGCTACCTTACAGCCCCTCTGTTTTTGGTTTTGTTTTACACATGAGATTATTTACTTTTCTCACTTTAATACTTCTCTCTAAACTCTGATTATAAATATGATGTCGGTTTTTGTATATTATTGTCAAGTTCATCACCTATGACCACGGTTCTCAGCTTCAGCAAGTTAGGCGATGCCCCATATTTTGTACCGCGGCAGAGATTATTTCTTCTTTGCTCGTTGCTACCATAGGAATAGGCATCCCGTCTTCCTCTTTACCGGTCAATATAGCACCGTCTATTAGTTGCGCTTCCAACAGATACAACAAAATCGCGGTTACAACTCCCCCATCTTGTGCTTTTTCGTGTATCCTCTCGTCCGATACTTTTGCCGCAACGGCACGCTTCCAAACACCCCAGTCCGCAACCAGTCCTTTCTCATCAACCATAAAGTTTTGTGCGTCTACGACGATAAATGCTGTGCCGTCTCTCTTCACATTGCTCATTTTGTTTTTATCTCCTTACAAAGAGGGATTATCTTGTTACGACAACACCCGCTTCACCACAATCGTTGGGTCGTTAGGTGGCGCCCCTGCACTTCCTCATCGGACAGAACTTTCCCAAAAGCAATCGGCACTACATTTGGTTCTCCCTCTTTGGTAATAGTAGCTACCGCAAAACCCTTTGGCGTATATCCGCTCACCTGTCTTTTAAAACTCCTCCACGTCTTAGCCATCCCAGCCCGCGACACCTGCAATCATCTCAGCCCATACCTCTGCACCCACGGCAAAACTCAGAGCGCTTCCTCATGCCTACTTAATTCGCCATAAGCATTTCCTCGGTTGTTATAAGCCACTGCTAAGTTTTCCCGTGCTACTTCTTTGATTTTGTCATCTTCGCTAATTTTTACCGCAAACTCGAAATAAGAACTGGAAAGTTTATAATCGCCAATAATACCCAAACTCATTCCCTCATTCATTAAAATTTCAGCAGTGATACCTTTATCTTCTTTTATTAATTCGTATGCCTTTTCTTTTTCGCCTCGGTGCAGCAAATCTTCCAAATCGTCAAGATTCGTCATGTTACTTTATCTTTATACGTCTAATTATTAATAAGTTCGTTATAGGTCCTGGAGGCTTATTTAGAACTGTTTCTGATCCAACCTCACAATACTTCTGAAGCCACCACGAAGCCATTTCCGGAACTTTCATGTGGGCTGTTTTTATTGCAACATTCGCACGGAAGTATATGCAGTAATAATGTTTAATAGGGATATGAATATATTTTAAACGTTAAGCGTAGGATAAAAGTAGCAGAACACAACCGCGAAGATTGACCGAGAAAAGGGGCGTTGGAACGCAGAGCAAAGGAATTCAAGGAGCGGATAGACACTTAAAAATGAATAAAAAAAGAAAGATGATTTTGAAAAGGTTAAACCGGCAACTGAAGAACATAGAGGATAGTTTAAGAGTAGTACGAGCAGTAAAGGAGGCATTAGACGAGATTACAAAGAACGCAGAAGAAAAAAAGGAATTAACAGGCGCAAAAGAATTAGATGACATTTTAAAGGATGCAAAAAAGGGTAGAGAAAAGGCGATCCAGCAAGAAGAGGAAACACTGAAACTCAAAGAAGAAGCTTTGAAACTGAAAAAGGAATTAGAGTGAAGAAAATAACTTTATAGACGCCGCCTAATTTTAAAAATTGTAATTATATACTTGCATCAACTATTATATATACGGTGATAGTTAATGACGGTAATAGATATAGGCATAGAAGACGATTTATTGGAACTGCTAGAGAAAATAGCAAAAATACAGCACAGAACTAAATCCGAAGTCATAAGAGAAAGCATTTCCAGATATGCACGGTCTTTTCTTACAATGGAAGAGTTTAAAAAATTAGCAATTGAAAAGTATTCAAATGGTGATATGAACTTTGATGAGTTAGCAAGGATAATCGGGTATGAGGAGGCTTTAACATTTCAAGTTGGCTCAAAGACGATTAAGGAGAGCATAGAACTTGCGGACAAATTGTTTAAGGACTAAGATTGTTGCGGACACTTCTTCGTTGGTCTCGTTGCAAGCCGGTGACATATTAGCACTATCATTGGAACTGTTCGATATATCAGTTCCGGAAATTGTTGTCACTGAGCTAAAAGAGATGGCGGGGTTTTATGATACACATGGAAAAAGTGCAAGAGATGTGTTGAAGTTGCTAAAAGAGCACAAAATTGGCGTCAAAGAAGTTGTTGTTACTTCAGAGGCAGAGTCTCGGGTAGATGCAGGAGAGAGGGATTGTTTGAATCTATGCAAACAGGAGCAGATATCTATACTCGTAACTGATGACTGGAGAGCGTTACCAAAACTAATCGAAAAATCCACATCCATAAACGTCGTTGTCTCTGCATTTATAATCCGCTCACTATTAAATAGACGTATGCTGACCAGAGCGGATGCAAAAGCAGTGTTAGACAGGATTGCATACGACAGGGATTGGCTTGAATCGAAGATTTATGAAGAATCGAAGAAATGGTTGACAAGATGAGTAGAGTAGTAGGGTGATCCTTCCATTGGCGTCAATGAAATAAAACGCTGTAAGTAGCCATAGTAGCCAAAAAACGGGACCTTACAACCTGTTCCACACATC
>JAYEOC010000135.1:0-6473 GCA_034722635.1 Methanobacteriota archaeon | reverse complement strand
CCGAAATGTAAGATTTGTGGAAACGATGCGGTGTTTAAGGAACAGGAGCAGTTCTTCTTTGCACTTTCCACATTTGCCGAGTTCTTGTCTTCATATCTGGATAAACTGGGTGGTACGCTGAATGCCCGGAACTATGCACGGGAATGGGTAAAGAAAGAACTGCTGGATTGGTGCATAACGAGGAATTTAGAATGGGGCGTTAAATTCCCGGGTAGTGAAGATCTGGTTGTTTACGTCTGGGTAGATGCCCCTATTGGGTATATATCGTTTACCGAAGAGTTACTAAAGGGAAATGGGGACTGGAAAATTTATTGGAAGGATGATGAAGCCGCTATTGTTCATTTCATTGGCACCGACATCATTTATCATCACTGCATATTCTGGCCGGCGATGCTTAAAGGGGCAGAGTATTCGCTGCCTGATGCGGTCGTTGCCTCGGGTATGGTAAAAATAAATGGTGAAAAATTCTCGAAGAGCCGGGGAAACGTGATATGGACAACAGAGTTTTTGGAACGTTTTCATCCTGATACGTTAAGGTATTATTTGGTGGCGCAATCGAGTCACACGAAGGAGTTGGATTTCTCCTGGGACTCCTATTCTATGCGTGTGAACAATGAGTTGGTTGGCGTTCTCGGAAATCTCGTTCATCGTGTTCTTACATTTGCACGTAAAAATTACGCCGTGGTACCCGAAGGCGACATAGAAAAAGAGGTATTTGCCGCGATAGAGACGAGGCAAGAGGAAGTGATAAACGCGGTAGAAGAGTACGAATTCAAGAAGCTCGTTGATGCGGTGATGGCACTTGCGGACTTTGGAAACCGTTTTTTCCATCGTGAGGAGCCCTGGCATTTGATAAAACAGGGTGAAGACGGTAGGGCTAGGGCAGGACTCGTAATCAAAAACGCATTACAGCTATTAAAAGCGGTGTGTATATTGCTAGAGCCCGTGATGCCGGAAAAGATGGAGGAAATGTGGCATCAAATAGGTATGGAAAGTGATGTACATTCTGTAAAGCTAGATGAGTTAATGGTGCCAATAGAGAGTGGGCAAGCGTTGGGAAAACCGAAGATGTTATTCAAGAGGGTAGAAACCTAATTTGCTTGTGTTCACTCGTTGTTGTCTTTCGCCTAGCCTTCTCGCTTCACAGTTATCGGGATAACGCCTTTATCGAATTCCAGCATAGCTATCTCTATGGCGTCTATTTCATCCGTTTCTATTAGCACGGGTGCACCGGCGGCTATTTGCAGTGCCCTTGCACCTATAATACGTGCTGTTTCATATTTCGTATATCTCTTTCTTTCTTCTTCCAAACAAACCAACCTTTAGCCCTTCTATAGTAAGATGGGGTTGCTGAGATTTGAACTCAGGTCGCGGCGTCCCGAACGCCGAAGGATAGTCCAAGCTACCCTACAACCCCCCTCTCGTTTCCATCACCCATACGGCGCCAGCTCATCTATTAGCTCTACATGCGATAATAGCATCCGCCGACAGCAATATCTCTTCACTCCCAAATCATCCAGTACCTTACCCGGATCTTCCTGTTTTATCCGCTCTTTATAATCTTCCCACACTTCTGATATTGGCTTTCCACATGTGAAGCACCTAACTGGAATCATAGTTCAACAATTACCTCGCATACTTCACCTATAAGACTTTTGTCTGTGTGCTCTTGCACCTTTCGCACCAAACTTCTTTGGCTCCTTCTGTCTTACATCACTGACCAATAAGCTTCTATCGTAGTCAAGATATATATCCTTTAGTCCTTCGTTCCCCGTCCAGTCCACTAATCCGCGAGCAATAGCAGTTCGAGCGGCCTCTGCCTGACCCATAAAACCACCACCCCTCACGTCTACGTCCATTTCGATACTGCCAACATCTCCAGCAACATCAGGATGCTCAGAAGCAATAAACAGCGGCTCCGAAATCTTTGTCCTTACCACTTCTGGTTCCAGTAGTTCCAAAGGCTTCTTGTTTATCCTCACAGCGCCCTTACCTTCTTTTACTGTTACTCGTGCAATTGCCGTCTTCCGTTTCCCTACTTGGTTTATTATCTTCTTTACCTTTACTTTGGTGCCCATCCTAACTTCTCACTCACCTCTCCTAAAGTCACATATTTCGCTATTGATAACCTTTCTGCATCTGCACTTTTTACGCGCTTGCGCTCTTGCCCCGCATATTCTCGCGGTATGCCAGGATACACGCGCAATCGTGAAAAAGCATCTCTACCCCGCTCTCTCTTATACGGTAGCATCCCCCTTATAGTCCGCTTCAGTATTCTATCCGGCATTTTTGGGAAGTAGGGGCCTTGCTCCCTCGAGCCTTGATCCTTTCTTCTTTTGTAGTCCTTAAGTATCGACACTTTAGATCCACTTATTAACACGCGCTCGGCATTAACGATAGTTATTCTCTTTCCGCGCTCTTTTAGCAACTCACTCGCAACTTCGCTCGCTAATCTTCCTAGGATAAGTCCTTCACCATCTATTATCTCCATCTCTTCACTCATCACTTTTTTGCTAAATCTTTTAAAAAGCTTTATTTCTGATTTTTAAAGCTCAGATGATTATCTTCACACCCGACCCTTTTGGGTTATTTCTCGCCAATTCCTCGATACCCATGCACTTTCCTGCTCCCCCCTCGACCTCGCTGATCTTGTCCAGTGCCTTTTTGCTGAAGCTCAAAGCGGCAACCGTGACTGGCTTATCAATCACACCCGCGCTTAGTACCTTCCCTGGCACAACTATCTGATCATTCGCATTTGAATACCTATTTATCTTACTCAGGTTTACCTCGGCATAAGTCCCCCGGGGCTTCTCTAACCGCTTCGCTATGTCGCGCCAAATAGGAACCTCTTTCTCCCTTGCTATTTTTTTCAGTTCATCTACTAACCCATCAATCCTCGGGTCCGTCTTTTTCTTTCTTTGCATCTCTTCGCCTTTGAGTTTTTAGATCTTTGAATTATAAAAGGATTATACAAATGTATAAGTGGTTGTGTAAATTTAAAGAAGGCAAATAAATAAAAGTAATAAAGGCTATTCAAACTACAAATGACAGAGGATTATTCATGGATTCCGGCAGAGATAAAATGTTTTTTCAATGAAGATTACGGGAAAACGCTTTTGATAAAGGGGGCACCGGGATCAGGGAAAACAGTATTTGCGCTTACTTTGCTAAGCACGCTGAAGGGAAATGGCGCGTATCTCTCCACACGGGTGGATTCGGATACGCTATATATGCAGCATCCCTGGATAAAGGAAAAGATAGCTCCTGATAACATCATAGATGCTACAAAGTCCGAGAGTGGGCCGACATCGGTAGCAAAAGAGGTCTCGATAAAAGCACTTAAGTATTCTAATGTCCCTGAGTTCATGAAAGCAGTTTATACAAGGACAGATAAGATGGAACATCCCATCATTATCATTGATTCCTGGGAAGCAGTCGCTTTTTATACCGGGCATTACGAGCAAAGGGATAGAGAGGAATTAGAAAATAACCTGTGCGATGTCTCAAGGCGAACAAAAACGAAAATCATTTTACTTGTGGAATACACGGGGCAAACCGCTCTCGACTATCTCGTTGACGGTGTAGTAGTAGTAGAAAGCGACTTTTTTGAAGAGCGCCGCTTGCGAAGGATGGTGATGCAAAAGCTACGAGGATGCCAGATAACAAATCCTGTTCGCCTCTTCTCCCTTAATAAAGGCGTATTCAAATGTTTTGGTGAGTTCAAAGGTGTTGAGCTGGCTGTGGAGACTCCTATCATTCCTGACTCGATACCAGACCTCAGCGCTACGAGATTTTCAACAGGGATAAAAGACCTGGACCGAGTAACAAATGGTTATGGTGTTTTCAATCTTTTTGAAGGGGATTATATTACTTATGACCTCTTAGCACATGCTCTTTCGATTAATGCCCTCAACCTTGGTAGGCGGTTAATTTTCGCATCCACTATGCACCCCGATTACATAACTAAAATATCCGCATTTGTGAAGCAGGAACACAGAAGTAATATAGAGCAGGTAGAAGAGATAAAAGACATCCGGGATAAGATAAAGGATGAAAGTACTATTGTCTTAATCAACTTAGAAGAGATAGAAGACGTTGACACGGCGGTTAGAGAAATAATGACTTTATTTAAGGCACAAGAGTGTAAGGTGATGTGCTTTGGAGGGAGAAAGGGTTGTGACGAGCTGGAATCTTTTGCTTCAACACATATAAAAACAAAATTCATCTCTGGTGTACCCTGCATATATGGCGAGTTCCCAAGAACGGAAATCCATGCTATGGAGTTGGATCTGTCAGAGAACATTCCCAAAATAACGCTGACTCCGATTGTATGATTGGTACAGATATTTTTAGCGTGGTTTTTTGTACGCTTATACTATTCTACGCATGCTACTCGGACATAAAGACAAGAAGTGTAACAAACCGGCTCTGGGTACTCATGATTGCCGTGGGGTGCCTTATTGCTGTGTACAACTGCTTCCGTTTTGGCATACCCTTTCTACTCGGCTTTACGGTATCCGTCTTTTCCACTTTTTGTCTTACCTATCTATGCTTCAGACTCCGGCTATTCGGTGGTGCCGATGCGAAATGTCTTATAGCCATTTCCGTGCTCATCCCGGTGCAGCCGGATTTCGCGCTCGTGTATTCTCAATTGCTGCTATTCCCCTTTGCAATCACCACGCTTTTTAATGCTGCGATAATCTCCTTGTGCGTACCCCTGGGGTTATTCGTGTATAATATTCTGACTTTAAGCCGCGAGGAGCTGAAGGGTAACCTCGGTTCTGCATTCATCGGTTATAAATCGCGTATTGAAGCACTTTCCGACAAAGCGGCTAAGCATACAAGTTTAGTGCATTGGTATGAAGAGGAGGAAAGCGACTTAAAACGTGTTTTTGTATTCGGCGGTGTCGAGATAGATACAGAAGTGGTGCAAGAGCTAAAGAGATATCATGCGCAGGGCAAGATCGGCGATAAAGTCTGGGTCACGCCTGGACTACCATATATACTCTTTATCACTGCCGGGTTCTTTACTGCACTCATATTCGGCAATTTAATCTTTTGTATTATGTTCTCTATCTTACTTTAGCAATGAACGCTAAGAGCACGGAATCCCGTGGGCTCGTTTTTCAGGCGGGTTTCAATCCTCCATCCCCACCGCCATTAAATAGCCACGCGCGCGCTCGGTTTTGGGATAACAGTTCACGAGCTGCCAAAATTCCAATCCATGCCGCGGCACCTTCAAGTGTGCGAGTTCATGCACCACGACATAATCATGCACGAATTGCGGCATTTTCAGCAGACGGTCGGAAATCCGGATTGATTTGGTTGTCGTGTTACAAACCCCGAACATGCGTGCATTCTGCTCTGTCGTGTAGCATATCTTTGTCCAGGATAGTTCACCCGCAAAGTACCGTCTGTTGAGTTCTTGAGCACGTTTTTCCAATTCTGTATCGGCGTTCTCGTCCCTGAGCTCTTCCTTACGTTGCCGCGCCACAAATCGCTTCTTCGCCCATTGCACGTATTTCAATTCCTCATCGCGTGAGAGACCCATCGGAATATATAACTGGATAACTCCGTCCACTTCCCGCGCGCTTATCGTCTTCTTTCTCTTCCGGCTGCGTATTACTTTTACTTCCACTTCGCTAAGGGATATTAGACAGAAAAACGAGATAAAAGGTTATTATTCGTAGGGGTCTGAATCGTTGAAGTTTAGATGTGTAAATGCAATAGAATGCAATAAGTTTTTATACTTTTCGGAATTATATTAGACAAGACAAAATGACAACAGCATACGATGTGACGCCAGATAAATTGGTGCAGAATGTAGCAGAGAAGTTGAAAAAGAACAAAACAATCATTTTCCCGACATGGGCTATGGACGTAAAGACGGGCGTGAGCAGGGAATTGCCGCCTCAGGATAGCGATTGGTGGTATGTGCGATGTGCCTCTGTGCTACGGCAAATATATATGAATGGCCCCGTAGGCGTATCGAGGCTACGCTCGCATTACGGTGGCAGGAATAACAGGAGCGTAAAAAAAGGGCGGTTCCGGAAAGCATCGGGTAAGGTAATAAGGACTGCGCTTTTGCAGTTAGAGCAGGCAGGGTATGTACTAAACCCGGAGAAGGGCAAGAAGGGACGGTTGATTTCGCCTACGGGACAAAAATTACTTGATAATGCTGCACATGAGATAAAGACGCTGGGAAGCAGCGTAAAGGAGGAGTAGAAGCGAATGGCTGGCGATGCGGATATAGAAGAGATACGGAAGCGGAAGTACGAGCAGATGATGCAGTCTCAGGCAGGGGCTGCTGCGGAAGAAGAGAAGAGGCAGGAGTTAGAAGAAGCAAAGAAGAATATTATCCGGCAGATTCTTACCACGGATGCAAGGGAACGTTTAAGCAACATAAGAATAGCAAAGCCCGAGTTTGCCGATCAGTTAGAAGGTCAGTTGATTGCACTTGCGCAGACCGGAAG
>JAYEOC010000134.1:0-6510 GCA_034722635.1 Methanobacteriota archaeon | reverse complement strand
CGGAGACGAACGCCAAGTTCTCGTAGATATTCGGTAGAGACGCCTTTGCCATGTATCAGTAACTCTATCAGGTCTTCTACCTCGTCTATATCCACACCGATAAAAAATGAGTCATGAACAGCGTAACTCAAATTACGGTTCTTCGCAGCCGCCATATGCTCCAAACAGCTAAGTCCGTAATATGATATAAAGTAATCGTTTGGTTGCCGCAGAAATAACGCATTTGTACCGCCGTTTCGTCCCGGTGCTACTACTACATCCACCTTGTGCATGAATATCCGGTTTATGCTTTCGGTCGTCACCAGCGGAATATCTGCCATTATTATCAGCATTGGCCCTTTTTCCGACAATATCAATTCATTTAACAGTTCGTTTAATCCTCTTCCGTCCTCTCGTACACTGAGTTTGGACTTCAACTCGCGATTCGGTAACATCAAACCGTCCATCAGCTCGTCCGGGCGGCAAGTGGTAATTATCTCGATTTCGCCTATCTCCGACTCAGCTAACGCAGCTAAAACATCCGTTAACATCCGTATAGCAAGCCCTTCACGCTCTTGCTCGCTTAAAAACGCGCCTAATCTCGATTTCGCACCTTTCTTCTTGAACGGTATAATCGCTTTTGTTTTCAATTTCCTCGTGCTTTTAGTTGATAACTACTGACTCGTCAATTCCTCCACTATCCTCTCACATTTCTCGCGCATTATCCGCGCCGCTTCAGTTACTATATCATCCACAGGCACGGAACCATCACCCTCAACAGTAATTGAAATCTGAGTCTCATTTGCCTTATTCTTTGTTGGACTGCCATCCTGCAGCTCTTTAAAGCCAAACGCGGTCACCGGCTGCCACTTAGCATGCTCTTTGCCTATACCCTTCCGTGCAATAGCCTCAAAAGAGAGTCTTTGTCCCGCAACAGACCTCATACCACTAATCTCCCGCTCTGTTGAAATCAACTTCACAAGGGGTATATTATCAAATGCAGGTTCTACATGTGGATCTGACGAGATGAGTTCCTTAGAATAAACCATAGTATAGCCCGCTCTTTCCGGACTCTCCGCTTTTAAAGTCAGAGAGATTTGGTCTTCAGCACTATACATGCTGAGATCATCAGTCTTCAAAGGTATCATCGCCAGACGCAACGCCAATTGCTCATCGTATAACAACGAGTTGTTATCATAAAAAGTCACTTCGTCAATTGCCAGCTTCGGTACTTCTGCAATCATTACCCGTCTGAGTGCATTTACAAATCGCACTTTCACACCGGAAAGCACGATTGTTACTTCTTTTTCCCCGCGTTCTACTATTTTTACGTTCATACAACTTTTTGATTCGCAAAACCTATACTAAAAAAGTACTCGCTGCGCATGCCAAACTTAAACTCTCCTGCCTCGCCTTCCACCAGGACGCTTCGTGCCATCATGCGGTACTGGCGTCACGTCTTCTATTTTACCTATTCGTATTCCGGCACGGGCAAAAGCCTTTATCGCCGCTTGTGCACCAGGTGCTGGCGTTCTTGACTTACGTCCCGAAGCCGCTTTTACTTTCACGTGTATCCCCCGTATCTCTCGCTCTTTCAGTTTATCCGCAAGTTGCGCCGCCATCCGCATTGCCGTATATGGCGAACTCTCGTCACGGTCCGCTTTGGCCACCATGCCACCAGAAGCTCTGGCAATCGTTTCGGCACCCGTCATATCCGTTACCGTGATAATAGTGTTATTAAACGAAGAGAATATATGTGCAATTACCCATTTTCCTTCTATCATTAGTCAGCTCTCCCTTTTTTAGCCCTCATTAACCGCTTCTACACCCGTATCTACCTCACCGGTAATATCAGTAATAGACTTTGGTGCATGTTCATAGTAGTCTATTTCTCGTTCCACATCCCGGTCCACAATATAAGAAGGAATAGTGACTCTACGGTTATTAACCGCGATATGACCGTGCACGATAAGTTGTCGAGCGTGCTTCGGCGAATTCGCCAGCCCCTTTCTATGCACGCAGGTCTGTAGCCGCCGATCCAGGATATGCTCCACGTCCAGTTCCAGAACATCCTCCAAATTCGTGCTCTCGCCCAATATCCCTTTCCGTCTCAAACTCGTTAAGATGTCGGCTTCCTTTCTCTTCATATGCTCTGTTGGCCTCATACCCGCTATTTCCGCTAAGATGTTCCTTATTTCCCTACGGTATCTCTTTATAGTGCTCTCGGCTTTCCATATTTCTCTCTTGTTCTTTAGCCCGTACTTCTCCGCTAACTCCCGCTCATCTTTTATCCTTTGCAACACCCAGGGTCTTCTCGGTCGTTCATATGCCTTCTTAAGCTTCTTAGGATGGCCCATCTCGCTTACCTCCGGTCTTCGCTAATATCTTCTTCCTCACTACGCCTACTACCATACCTCTTCGTCCTGTTGATTTTGTCCGCTGTCCCCTCACTCTTAGCCCTCGTTCATGCCGTATTCCGCGATAAGACCGTATCTTACGCAACACATTTATGTCATCCCGGAACTTCAACTCCATGTCTGTGCCCATTATATGCAGATCATCACCAGTAATCAAATCTTTTCTCCTGTTCAGCATCCACCACGGTAATCGCTTCTCTACGCCTTCCACTGAGACTTTTAACTTCCCTATATCCTCGTTTGTGAGATTGCCCATCTTCGCATTCGGGTCTACCCCAGAAGAAAGGACCACATTTCGCGCCACTCTTCTCCCTATTCCGGTAATCCCACAGAGCGAGTATGTCACACGCCTATTACCATTTAAGTCGGTATCTAAAATACGGACTATATGCTTGAAGTCCTCTTTAGCTACCCCTTCCGTCTTCTCCCTTTCTTCGCTCATTTTGCATTTCTATCTTTTTTTATAACTGCTTTACCAAAGAAATATGTTTTAGCTAAAAAGAATGTTTTCGCCGAGGAAGGGATTTGAACCCTTGAGTCCCTTCCGGAACACAGGCTATCAGTTCGGCCCTGTGAATTCCAGGCCTGCGCCTTTCCACTCAGCCACCTCGGCTCCTTTGATTTATTCCGTCCCTTTATCACCCCAACCTTTAATATACGTTCCGGGCTTCATAAACACCTTCTCCGTCTCCACACATATCCCTGCCTCTGCGTTGAACATAGCCTTCGAGTCCATCTTTGCCTTACCTATGCCCACCGCTTCTCCTTTTAGCGTATATAATACAACACGGTTCCCTATATTTATTCCTTCTTCTATCCTCGAAATTCCGGGTACTGCAAGGGCTGCACCGTGACATATCGCATCAACCGCTGTATCCTTTACGATTATGCACGCCAGATGCCCCAGCGTATCTTCCAGCGGCATGATTAGTTCGCGGAGATGGCTTTCATCCCCTCCTTCTTCATATAAGACATACGCATCCTTTAGATCTTGCAGTTTCGTGATTTTCGCCTCATCGAATGGGAATGATTTCGTCCTTCGTAACTGTAACATGTGCGCGCCCACACCTAACGCGAGCCCGATATGATGGCAGAGCATTCGTATGTACGTTCCCGCTTCACAGCCTACCCGCATCAATACATCCGTTCCATCCATCTCTTTTATCTCTATGTACCGCATGGATCTCACACGTATTCTTCGTTTAACAGCGGATTTCAATGGTGGCTTTTGGTATATCTTTCCCACGAATTCCGCGCTTACCTTCCTCAGCTCTGCTTCATCAACAGCGCCATGCAGTTTCATCACGAACACGTACTCCTTGTCCCAAACGAAGGCATCCGCTAACTTTCTTGACACACTAAGCAGAACCGGTAGCACTCCTGTAACATTCGGGTCCAGTGTACCCGTATGCGCCGCTTTCTTTAAGTTCAATATCCCCTTTACCCAGGCAACAACTTCGTGCGAGGTTGGACCCGCGGGTTTATCTATAATCACTACCCCTCTTTCTATATACTCCTGTATTGGACGTGCACGGGGTGCGCAACCGTAGTTTGGGTCGCTAACGGCAGCAGATTTATGCAATTTACATCTTTCTAACGGCTTTTCGGTTTTAATCATCAGTTCAATTTCTCTTTTGGATCTGTTACCCAAATATTAGTCCCGAGAGGATTCGAACCTCTGTCACAGGCTCCAAAGGCCGGTATGCTTGACCACTACACCACGGGACTTTCCAATTAATCCTTGATATTATTTGAATATTTCTCTCTTTAACTAAATAAATAGCTTGTAGGAAAAAATGATGTGTTTTTGTATATCCCGAAAAACGCGGAATTCCGGCTTTGGTAAACGTTTCATTTACAAGGGAAGTTTGTTTTGGCTATTACAATCGCCTCAACCCGTCCGCACCGGCATAACGCTCGATCAAATGCCGTATCTCTTCGCTATACCAGCCTTTACTTATGTATTCCGGATATATCGGCAATCGCTCACGCACTACAAAAGGTGCTACTACACGTTTTAGGTCTTCCTCACTCGGCCACGGCGATTCCGGATTTATATAGTCAATAGTCTTCTCCGAAATCCCGCCTAAGTCTGACGCGCCAAGTTCTATTAAATCGCGTGGCGCGGTCAAATTTGGCGGTACTTGAATCACTATTTCCGCTGGCAATATCGCTCTTGCAACACGTACAACATCTTTGAATACCGCAAAACTCGTTTGGTCGTGCTTTTCCATCGCCGTGTACTGCTTCGGTACGAACGGCTGAATAATAACTTCTTGTATATGCCCGTAACGCTCATGTAACGATTTTATAGCTTCCAGAGACTGGATACGGTCTTCCGAGTTCTCGCCTATGCCGATTAACAAGCCGGTAGTAAACGGTATCTTTAGCTTCCCCGCTTCTGCTATCATCTTCAATCGCGCTTCTGGTACTTTACCCGGTGATTTTTTATGTGCACTAAGTTCTGCTGTGGTTTCGAGCATCAAGCCCATTGAAGCGTTCACGTCACGTAACTGCTTCAGCTCTTCGGTATTCAATACGCCGAGATTACAATGCGGCAGCAATCCGTGTCTTATCGCGAGTTTGCATAACTCTTTCGTGTATTCGACAAGCGTAGAGCAGCCGGTAGCGTCACGAAGCAATTTCATGAATTCCGGATTGGCGAGTTCGGGTTTCTCACCCGCGGTAAAAAGAGCTTCGGTGGCTTCTGATTTTGTAGTCACGAGTGCTAAGAACTGATCTAGACGCACTAAATAAGCGTCTGCAGGGCTACGTGCCCGATACACGCAGTAGTCGCAGTCATTTCGGCATACGTTCGTCACAGGTACGAATATGTTTTTAGCGAAGGTTACGTATTTGCTTTTCATGTTATTAATCATAAAACCGAGCTATTGAATAATATATAAAAACGAAAACACTTACTGATGAATTAGTGAATGCTAACTATAAAACAAAAGAGCATAAGACTAAAAGAGCATAAGAACTACGGGTCGTCTCTGCATCCGCTATATACGATAGCTGTGAAGATAGAGCTAGCAGCCGGAGAAAGCCCGGATATGCTACATAAACTGTTTTCCGGAACTGGACTCATAACAAGAGATACGGTCCCTTTTGAGGTGGTGCCGAATTTCCGTGGCTCAGTGGACAATAAACCGTTTTATTCCGCGGTCATCATCCACGAAGGACTTATTAAAGAGTATGAGGTGTTAGCACGTGACACCGGCGGTTCGATCAAGTCGGGTATCCATTATGAGCCGGTGGTGCATCCCGAAGAGCTGCGATTGATACATCCTGCGGAGTTTGCGCGTGTGGGCGTAGAAGTGAAGGAGTGGGAACTGCGTAACTACAAACATTTCTTTATGCGTTTTATCGCATCGAAACGCTACGAAAGCTTTGATATGCAAGTAAAGCGAGAAACAGGTGCCGGAACGGCGTTTACCGCCATAAAAA
Organism: Methanobacteriota archaeon; assembly: GCA_034722635.1. GTDB lineage: Archaea > Halobacteriota > Syntropharchaeia > Alkanophagales > Methanospirareceae > QENJ01. The sequence continues at coordinate 664 of JAYEOC010000134.1, read as the reverse complement.
TAAACATTGCCGAGTCCGAGTTAAAGACGAAGAAAGTACCTTGTTCAGGGTATCTGAAGCGGCTGGAGGTAATCGAAGACCTGGATTTGGAAGAGGAAGTGAAGCGAGAAATAGGCGCGGTCTAAAAATCAGGGTTGTATTTAACTATCCATACAACAAAGAATGTATTTATGATAATTGCGGAAATTAGTGTCGTGCCAATAGGAACAAAAACGCCTGGTGTGAGTAAATACGTGGCAGAGGCAGTAGCGGTGCTGAACGAATTGGGCTTGAAGCCCGAACTTACCGCGATGGGTACGATATTTGAAGCTGAAGATATGTCATCAGTGTTAAAAGCATTTGCAGCAGTGCATGAATCGGTATTTAAACAGGGCGCGGAACGGGTCGTTACAACGTTGAGGATAGATGAACGAAGGGATAAAGAAGGCACTTTACAGCAGAAGATAGAGTCTGTAACTTCGCGTTCGCGATAATCGTAAATTGAACCACGGTAATCAGAAGAAAACAGGCTGAATTTGTGGTTGGTACGACATCAGTTATTTATGGGAATAAATGAGTTTCATAGCTATTAAAACGATATTACAGCCAACGCCCAGGACGTTCGTGACTATAACCGGGATAGAACCGATATGAACGCCGTATAAAATCCACATGAACATACCGG
>JAYEOC010000133.1:0-6601 GCA_034722635.1 Methanobacteriota archaeon | reverse complement strand
GAAGATAGTGGTGCTGAATGCCGGTGTAGCAGAAGCGATTCGCGCTCTTGGCGCTAAAGACCGAATAGTTGGCGTTAGTGACTTGATAGCAAAACAAACAGTTTTCTTTCCTGAAATAAGTACTAAAGCGGTAGTTGGCGGCTGGAGGGAGATTGACCCGGAGCTGGTGCTGCATTTAGAGGCAGATTCGGTATTTGCATACGGTAACTGGCCTGGTCCCGAATATATAGAGGAAAAACTACCGGACTCCGTAACTGTCATCCGTATGGACATCTACAAGCCCGAAACACTTAGAGCCGAAATGGTGAAGCTGGGATATTTGCTGGACGAAGAGGATAACGCATCTGAGTATATCGCATGGCATGATAAGTACGTGGATGCAATAGAAGAGCGGGTATCGAAGAGGGCTGAGGATGACAACCCAGAAGTATTCCTGTATAAGAGTGTGATTGAATCCACAAACGAGCGAAAGGCATATACAACACAATCCGGTGGAATAAGCACACTTTGTGAGATGGCAGGCGGGCAAAACATAGCAGAAGGGTTCGACGTTGCATACCCCACAGTAGATGTGGAATGGATTTTAGATCAGAATCCGGAAGTAATGGTAGGGCTGTCAGAGAGTGGCGGTCGCGGCGGCTATGAGACGGATGATGAATCCGGGTTGACGGAAGAGTATGAAAGTCTAATAGAACTACCGGGGTTGGATAATGTTACGGCGGTTATGGACGAGCGAGTATATGTGATAGATAGTAATGTCCCGTTTGGTCCCGGGTATCCGATTGGTCTCGCATATATGGCAAAATGTTTCAATCCGGACGAATTTGATGATTTAGACCCGCAAGCGATTCATCAGGAATACGTGGATAAAATCTGCGGCATTGACCTTGACGTGACGAAGCGGGGCGTGTTTGTGTATCCCACGATAGAGTGAACAGGTTTGAAGACGCAAAGGAAGAAGCAGTTCAGGACGGATAAATGAACTTGACAACTCCAGTAATAATATCAAAAGTTTTATTCTTACGTTTTGTGCTGCTGGCAGACCGGAAAAAAACGAAAGTCATATTATGATATAAAGTGTCCTCTTTAACATCACTAAAGTTGAGTGATATTACCCGGTAAAAAATGCAGGGTAAAAAGCGCAAAGATAAGGAAGGCGATGCGCCGAGGGGGGGCGCGATATAAATACCCAAACAAAAGGAGGTGAAAAGAAAAGATGAATAGAGAAAAAATAACGGCTATTCTCATGGCAGGGTTAGTACTTGCAAGTGCTGTCGGGATAGCGAGTGCGCATTTCACCATGATCTTCCCCAGCGATAGCGAAGATACCATATGGGATGTGACGCCAGAAGATTACATCGCAGAGCGGGGAGAGACAAAGACGGTGTACATCATGTGGGGACATCCTTACGAGCACATATCGTTTAATATGGCATCAGTACCTGAAGTCTCGGTCACGAAACCAGACGGTACGGTTGAGCAGCTAACGGCAGAACAGATCTCCGTGGATAGCATGGATGAAGACGGTAATCCCGGTACCTTTGTAGCGTACAAAGCTTCGTTCACTGTTGATCAAAAAGGCGATTCCGTGGTCGCAGTGAATTATGAAGACGAAGGCGAGAATCTGATAGACTGCACAAAAGCGGTCATCCACTGTGGCGTAGAAGCGTGGGAAGGTTGGGATGCCAATGTTGGACAGAAGACCGAGATTCTTCCTTACATGCGACCTTATGGCATGGAAGAAGGTTTTGTATTCGCGGGGCAGGCAATGTACGATGGTAAGCCACTTACAGATGCACCGGTAGAGATTGAGATATACCATACACTGGACGATGGTAAAGAGATCGTAGAAACCGCCGAGGAGATGTTCCCGTATGACCCGCCAATGGTGTTCACAAGGCTTGCCAAGTCCAATGACAAGGGCGAGTTCGTGTACACGCTAGACGAGCCGGGGATATGGTTTGTCGGCGCGACTATGGAACCCGAGACTGGACGTAACGTCCGGGGTGTGTTCATAGTTCCAACGATTGATGCGTTCCCACCGAAAGCAGCGGCTACTACTGTGAATACCGAAGAGCTAAAGACACGTATAAAGGCCGTGGAAGAGAAAGTGGCGACAGCAAAGGAAGCACCTGCTGCGAATGAAGCACCCGGATTTGGCGTTATACCCGCAATTCTTGGGTTGTTAATCGTGGTATACCTGATAAAAAGGAAAGAGAGGTAAGTAAGAACGAAAATGGTACATATATCAGATGGAATATTATCTCTGCCTGTATTGGCAGCGGGATGGGCAATCACAATTGTATTGCTTGCAGTGGCAATCTGGTGGAGCAAGAAGAAGGGTAATTTAGAGGAGGAGATACCGAAGTTATCGGTGATGACAGCGGCATTTTTTGTCGCTTCTCTCATCCATATACCCGTAGGACCGACAAGTGCGCATTTTATACTCAATGGCTTAGTGGGTGTAATACTAGGGATATTCGCCTTTCCCGCCATTTTTATTGGCGTTGTGCTTCAGACTGTTCTCTTTCAGCATGGCGGCATAACCACCATCGGCGTGAACACGGCGAACATGGGCATTTCTGCTCTGATTGCTTATTGTATATTCAAGTGGGGCAATAAGGTCGGTATGACGTTAATGAAGAAGGAGTTATCCGTCTGGATATTTGGTGCACTCGCAGGTGGTGTAGGTGTGTTTTTGGCGGTGATATTCACAGCGTTTTCGCTCGTGCTCTCAAACGAAGAGGCTTTTTTTGCCATTGCAATCGCATTTACTGTCACGCACATACCTATAATAATAATGGAAGCGATAATTACAGGTTCGATCGCGGTGTTTCTGCTAAAAGTAAAACCCGAGCTACTAGGTGGATTAGGTGATGGTGATTAAAGGAACGTGAAACAGATGGCTTGTATTTTTGCTGTGCTCGTAGTGTTATCGTGCTTGGGCACAAGCGTTGCGAGTGCTCATCGCATGCACGTAGTCCATACATTGAGTGAACTAGAAATAGAAGCGTACTTCGGTGGTGGCGCACCTGTACGGGATGCCGACGTGAAAGTGTACGACAAAGACGGTAATTTGTATATAGAAGGTACGACAGACGAAGAAGGTAAGTTCCGTTTCCCACCAAAGATAGGCATGGAAGAGTACGAAGTGGTCGTGAATGCGACACACATGCCGGGTCATAAGGGCGAAACCACGATTAACTTAAGTCAGGTAAGTGCTGGTGCTGACGATGCGGGAACAGAACTGCCGTTATACACAAGGGTTATCGCAGGCATGGGGTATTTAATAGGAATTGCGGGTTTTGCAATGGCATATGTGTACTGGAAGCGTAATAAGAAGTAGAAATGGTGAATTATCCGGAGATAGACAAGTATTCCGCGCTCGATTCGCCGATGCACCGGTTTGACCCGAGAGCAAAGATAGTTGCATTCATATTCCTTATTTTCGCGGTTGTTTTAGTTCCAAACCTGAAGTTAGCTTTTATCGCGTTGATCGGTGCTATCCTCTTTCTTATCGCATCAAAACTGCCACTCCGGTTCGCGTTGCAGCACATCAAATGGGTTTTTTTATTTGTCGTGCCGTTTGTCATCATCATGCCGTTTACCGTGTCGGGAACAGAATTATTCAGCTTTTACGGGTTAACAATGACCTACGAAGGGCTTGAGTACGGTATTTTAGTAGCAGTGCGAGCTATTTCTGCGGTTATACTGGTTTTACCGATGATTGCGACCACGCGGTTTGACATAACAATAAAAGCATTGGGTGAACTAAAAATGCCCAATATGCTAGTTCAGATGTTCATGTTCACGTATCGTTACATATTCGTGTTTGTGGTCGAGTTTCAGAGGACCTGGCGGGCGATGGCGGCACGGGGGTTCCAGTTGAAGACGAACTTATATGCGCTCAAGACTATCGGTAGAGCGCTGGGCATGCTTTTTGTCCGAAGTTATGAACGAGGGGATAGGGTGTATCAGGCATTACGGGCACGAGGCTATACTGCAAAACCAAAAACGCTGGTTGAGTTCAAGATGCGTACGAGTGATTATGTATGGAGTGTTGTTGTAATCGGGTTTGCTGTTTCTTTGCTTATTGTTTCTTTTGCGTGAGGTCGATAGGTGAACAATGTTTTTAAGAAGAAGTAAAAATACAAAGAAGGAATAGAAATATGAACGAGGAAACGGTAAAGAAATGGATTATTCATGTTTAAAAGGAAGAGGGAGCAAATAAGATGGAAAAAGAAGCGATAACGGTAAAAAACTTGAGTTACAAGTATCCGGATGGCTCAACAGCGCTGGAAGACGTGAATATGGAAATGTATGAAGGCGAGCGGATTGTGATTGTTGGCCCGAACGGTGCCGGGAAGACTACTTTTATGCTGCACCTCAATGGCACTTTACATGGAACCGAAGGCCAGATAGAAATATTCGGTAAGAGCGTGGACAAGATGAAACGAGCAGAGATAGTAAAGGAAGTAGGCATGGTCTTTCAGGACCCGGATGACCAGTTATTCATGCCAACCATATTTGACGACATCGCTTTTGGTCCGATAAATCTGGGGCTAAAAGAAGATGAGGTACGAGAAAGGGTGGAAAAAGCTATTTCGGCACTCGGGCTTTCGGGCTTTGAAGACCGGGCACCGCACCATCTCAGTTTCGGTGAGAAGAAGAAGGCGTCTCTGGCGGCGGTTATGGCTATGGAACCGCGGATATTGGTGCTTGACGAGCCTACTGCTAATCTTGACCCATCCAGCCGGACGGAACTGATAGCAATTCTAAATGCTTTGAACAAGCGCGAAGGAATTACAATGGTAATCGCAACGCATGACGTAAATGCTATTCCGGAACTTGCAGATCGTATATACGCGCTGAACCGTACGATAATAGAAACGGGCACGCCACGCGATATTTTTTTCAATGGCAACTTACTGAAGCAGAACAAACTGGATGTTCCAGATGTATTCAAGCTGTTTGACGTGATGAGATGTTTTGGGTTCAATTGCGACAAACTGCCTTTGTCGCTTGATGATGCAGTATCTGGATTAACTAAGGTGATAGAGACGGAGGGCGGGCACATACATCTGCACATCCATGAGCACACGCATGCAGAGGTAAAGAAATGGCGAGAGAAATATGGGTATCAATAGTACAATGGAAGTATTTGTATAGCAGCGGGGTAAGAAACCACGAGATTCCACGAGATTAACACTAAAACTTTTTAGAAAAAAGTTTTATCAAAAAATATACGTTTCTTTGATTGAACTTTCTTTGAGAAAGAAAGGTTGTGTGGAAATCTGTGTAATCTTGTGGTTAGCTAAATAATTACTATTGGGTTATGGTCTTCTGGAAAGGTTATCCAGATCATTTCATCGCAGTTTCAAAATCGTCTCTTATATCTTCAAGGCCATCTCTTCTGTTGGTCTAATAGATATAATCGTGCCCAAGTTTACGTATTTGCTTTTTATCCCCTCTGCCCATTTTTGCAATCTTCACTTTCATCAAATCTCGCACGTGTTACGAAGCAAAAAAAGGTGACACTTTATTTTAATTGTTTAGAGTTTGTCAGACTATACACGTATAGATTGAGCTTTAATCTTAAATCGACAGGCAGTTATTGAAACGTTTAAATAGTGGACGCTTTATATTGTATTTTATGGCTGCGATTAGTAAAACTGAGTGTCTAAGTAACAGTACATGCTATTGTGTAGAACCAATAGTAAGTGAATTCATGGAAGTACATTCAGCACTCAAAGGTCTTAGCGCAGAAGAAATCTATCGGGGCTCCTCGAATGGTTTAACGCCCGTTTTTCAGCGATTGGACTACCTGATTGCTCTGGATATTTGTGATACACGCGCAGAAGAACTCCTATCGAATCCCGGATTTAATTCCGCATTTGATGTTATCACCAGGTTCCGGAGTATATACACCGCGAAATTAGAAGTTGAGCAGGCAAAAGCGATATTACGGAGCCGCGATGCGTGGGCTGCGTTAGAAGATTTTGCATATCTGCCCAATTATCTGCAACTGGCAAGGACTGAGTATAGAGGTGCCGGGCTTAAACCAGGTGATTGTGTTCTGTTTCTCGGAAGCGGACCACTGCCTATAAGCCTTATCGTGTTGTGTCATCAGTATGGACTCAGAGGGATCGGAATTGAACAGGAACCCGATAGAGCGGAACTGTCAAGAACGGTGGTGGACAAACTAGGGCTTTCTGATCGGATAAAAATAATTGTGGGCAACCAGTATTCAATGCCCCTGGAAGAGCGACCCGCACTTGTCATGGTAGCTGCGCAAGCGGAACCCAAGAAAGTAATCTTCGATCATCTAGCAACTGTATTGCCCGCGGGAACTAAGGTGTCATATCGTAGCTATGAGAAAGGGCTCAGAAAGTTGTTGGACACGTTTTATCGTTATGAATTACCTGCACAGTTTGATGAATATCTCAGGGTACGACCAAAACCGCCGGCTAACAATACCGTGGTGTTTCTGACCACCACTAATGGCGAGTGCAATTCAACCTTAGGCGGACGGTTAAGAGCTAACGGCGGAATGTACAACACAAAATAACGGTTGCGGTCCCGACACCAGAGAGCTGTTAAG
>JAYEOC010000132.1:0-6647 GCA_034722635.1 Methanobacteriota archaeon | reverse complement strand
TTTCAAAAGAAGAGTTAAGCGCAAGCCGTACAACCGTGTTAAGCGATTTTCATACTTTTTTGTGTTACATCTCAGAACATAACGGCATGAAACTGACTGCTGCAAATAGTTTTATCGGTAGGAAACAGGTCTTTGCGTTGAACGAATTGATGAGCTATCCGATTGATCTTTTCAAGCTGCCCTCACCAAAGGAGCAATTTGTTGTGCTATTTGATGCGTTGTGGAACGAAACGAGATGGGAACGGTTTTTACCGCATGATAGCGGAGGAAGACCGGAGTATGCGCAAGAAGAACGGGGCAATATTGCTTCTGCACTATCGGACTGCGAAGTGGCCGAGAAGTATCTATTTAGGGTATGGCTAACCGAATTTTGCAGAAAACAAGGAAACGCAGAAGATGAACTTAGTCTCTTTATCATGGCGGCAAGTTTTAGTTATACGGCTTTTGATGTGAGGATAATCCCTGCGCTCAAGTTATTCGGGCTTCTTGATTTTGGATTTGAGAAAGACCGGAAGGAACATCTCGTGAAACGAGGTTGGGGGATAGAATGGTTCGCGATTACGAAACGGGGGCAAGAAATATTCAGAGCTATAAGCTAAAACGTGCAAAATGACTAGAAAAGAAGTAATCGGTTTGGGCGCCTTGAATTACGATGTTCTGTATTCGGTAGAGCGAATAGCCGCGGAAGGCGAAGAAGTCGGGATATTAGATGTGAATAAGGTGCCGGGTGGTTCCGCAGCGAATACCATCGTTGCCCTGGCTAGATTAGGTGTAGATACGGGTTTCGCGGGTATTGTAGGGCGAGATAAAGAAGGCGAACTAATTCTGGACGAGTTCAGGAAAGAAGGTGTAGAAACGAGTATAACAAAAGAAGAAGGCAATACCGGTGCCGCAATAGGATTCGTAGATGCTAAAGGCGAAAGAACTCTTTATATCTATCCCGGTGTGAACGACAGGCTTGGCATGACTGATATAGACCTTGAGTTCGTGAATAATACGGAGTTTCTCCATACGAGTTCGTTTGTAAACCGTGCACAACTGGCAATGCAGTGCGAATTAGCGAAGCAACTAAAATCGAAGCTCAGTTTCAGCCCCGGTATGCTCTGTTTCAAATATGCGCTCGCGGATTTAACGCCTGTGATAGAGCGAAGTGAACTGGTTTTTATCAGCGTTGACGAGTTGAAATCGCTGGTAAAAGATGCGGACTATGAAAAAGGTGCGGGAGACCTCATAGACATAGGTGCTAAGGTTGTTTGTGTGACACTTGGCGAGAAAGGCAGTTATGTTACTAACGCTGCAGAAGAATCGCATAAAATAGCTGCATATCCTACTGATGTTGTGGACACTACCGGTGCCGGTGACTCATTCGCAGCAGGATTCTTGTTTGGGTTGTTGCATGGAAAAGGGATATATGAATGTGGCAAAATAGGTAATTTAGTGGCTTCGTTCTGTATCCGCGAATACGGCTGCAGAAAAGGGTTGCCTTATACACTTGCATTCCCTAAAAAAGTTTCGCAACAACCTTTCACTGGAAAAGAACGCTTGACAAGATAACTGTGAATGGTTTTCCTTTTAGCACAGGTTTTCTTTTGTAAAAAGAAAAAGTGTGTACACACGCATCAACGTCCCCACATATTTATCCACTTCGCCGTGAGAATTCAATTCTGTTTCCAACCTCTCGAGGTTAACCACCTGGAAATTACTAACCGCGTGAATTCTTTGGAAGCCTTCTAAAGTCAATTCAGCTACAATCACCCTCTCGCTTGCTACACGACATGCTTCCTGGATGAACCGCCTTCTTTTCGCTATTTCGATATGATGCAAAACGCCATAACTGATTACAACCTCAAAGCACCCGTTCTGATACGGTAGTGAAGTCGCATCTACTTTATCAAATCTGATTCTCCCTGCCACACCTTCATTCGCGGCATCTCTCTTTGCATCACTTAAAGCCGCTTCTGAGATGTCTATATTGGTGACTTTGCAATTGAAATCCCGCGTAGCAATAATCGCAAGCGGTCCAGCACCGAGGTCAAGCAATAACTTATCTTTCACTTCCCATCGCTTTAAAATCTCCGCTCTTTCTATCAGACCTTCGGAATCTTCTTTCAGTTTTTCGTATTGCATTTTTTGTTCGACACAACCCTTAACATACCACTCACGGTTAAGCAAAAACCGGGCCATTTCACTCCTTTCGGATAACAACAACTTCGCTTTCGTGCTCTATTTCGAATTCAACATCCAAAAACTTCTTTGTCACGTACATGTTCGTTTCTAAATGCCTCGTTACTTCTCTAACCTTCATCTCGGATTTACCATCGGCAAGTGCAATATACGGTATAAGATGGTCGGCAAGGTGAGCATCCACAGTCGAATCGGATTCCAGTTCCCTAATAATGTCTGTTGCGGCTTCTTCGCCCACGAGTTCAGCTCTTTTCCCTCGCACGCCAAGTGCACTACCGCACTTGAATCCTTTCCATAGGGTAATACCACTGCCTACCGTCCTCTTGCCCAAAGTCCCGGTCTCTAATTTTATTTCGGCATCATACCCTTTTTCATGCAGTACACTTTCCGCTGCTTTCGCTTGCCTTTCTACCACATGCGTGGGGAGACCACAGGAATGTGAAATGCCTTTTACTTCACCCCTGTCTCCAGACAAATCAAACCCGTCCATGTGATACAAAGGCGCTATTCTCGTTTCCACCACGCCCCCGCCCTTTGGATAATAACCCCTTCTGATAACTTTGGAATACACTTCACAGCCCATCGTGCGAATAGCGTTGAGAAACACCATATTATAAAAATCTATTGGTGGTGCCCATCGCACGTCAGTGCCCCCTGTTATCTTTACTCTCGTGTCGCGCTCGGCAAAAAGTGCAACGGGGATGAGACATTGCAGTAGTAACGTTATGCTGCCCGCGGTGCCTATGTTTATATCACCTTCAAATCCGTTTAACTCTGCAGGTATGAAAGTTAACCGTGCGGAACCTAATTTCAGACCGTCTGTCTCACCGCCGGATAATCGCTCTACCGCTTTTACCGCCTGCAAATGTTGTGCGGAAAGCCCGGGCTTCGGCCGGTTCGCCCGTATATTCGTTATCTCCACTCCTTCTCCGGTCACCGCGGCGAGTGCAACCGCCGTCCTTATTATCTGTCCACCGCCTTCACCAAATGAACCGTCTATTTCTATCATCACTTGTTAATACAGTACCCGCTCTTCGCTCCTATACCTGGCAAATCCTTTTTTAGTGCTGTTTTAGTACATTATACTTTTGGTTATCATCCTACGAGTCTTTAAAAGCCGTATTACTTGGTTATCACTTCACAACTATCCTTCTTTATAATCACCGTATGCTCCGCTTGCGAGACCATCCCCTTCTCTTCTTCTCGTAATACAGGATAATCCCTCAAAATACCTGCTGTTTCTACCGTTCTTAGTGCCATCTCAAGCCGTTCTCGTGGCAGCCAGCGCTTGGCAAACGGTAACCCCTGATAGTTCTTTATCTCATCTAACAATTTCTTTGCCTCTCGCATCCTTACCGGTTTCGGCTTTATCAGGCTGAATATCTCGGCATTGCCACTCTCTACTACTTTTCCGCCACCATCCGTTGCAAAAGGCTCTATCGCAACTACATTGTTCTCGTGCAATGTTACGCCATGCTCATACTTCACGTTAGGTATAGTAGGCGGAGCATGAGAATCGTATCTACTGAGACCGTGCCCGGATAGATTAACCACTGGCTTGTATCCTCGCTCTTTTATTGTAGTTCCAATCACTTCGCCTAGTTCTATCGTGCTCACGCCATCACGTATTATTTTTATCGCCTCGTCTAACGCAGCCTCTGCTGCTTTCACCAATCCGTCGTAGTTACCACTTAAATCTACTGTTACCGCACTATCGGCTATATAACCGTCTATATGGACTCCAATATCCAGCTTCACTAGGTCGTCCTTGCCAAATACTGTCGTGTCGTCTATCGAAGGCGTAGCATGTGCCGCTTCCTCGTTCCTCGAGATGTTGCATGGGAATGCAGGTTCCCCTCCTTTATCCCTTATGTTATTCTCAACGAATTCCGCAACCTCTAATAACGAACCTCCGTCCTTTATTAGTCCTGTTGCTTCTTTTCTTACCTCTACCAGTATCACCCCCGCACGCCTATAATTCTCTAATATAAGTTCTATTTCTTCTTCCATTTTGATACCCCTAATATTTACCTCTTTTGTTTTTCCTTTATAACTTATTTTTTGCCTGTCACGTCTTGCCTAATCCATCTTGTCTCGAATTCACTTTACTGTGCACTTTCTGGTGGGATTACGTGGGTTGATATGGCTTGTTCGGCACATTATTTCAGCACATCTAAAAGTGCAACTCGCTCTAACACAAGCATCTTTAGCTTCTTCTCGCCCACGGCATTTATCTCCGCATCGGTAATATTGAAAAACTGCACCAAATTCGCTTTTTTAGACTCAATACAGTCCAGCTCACGTATAGGTGCTTCTTCTAGCTTCGTCTCCTTCTTTACTTCTTCTACGACAACTGCCAGATCTTTCTCCGCAGTAGCATCAACAATAACGAGCGCAACTTTATTCTCGCCTTCTGTAACACCCATCGCAAATGCTCGTTCTATCTGCCTTTTCCCTGCTGCATACAGAAGTATCTCCAGACCCAAATCGTTTGTTATGTTCCTTTTACTCGCCACAGCACGTATTGCCTTTATCACCGCCGATTTTATGTGTGCCTCGCCTGCTATCAGTTCTGCATCCATAGCCTGTATTGTCACAGCGTACTTATGCGCGATACTTTTCAATATAGAAAGGAACTCCGTCACGTTTGATACCCACACTTTCCCTGTAATTATTTTGCAGTTCAAGACTCGCTCTTTCTCGTTATCAGGGTTAAACATACTTCGTCCCAAATTAGTCGAATTACGCCACGAAAGATGCTTTCTTAGGCAGAGGCGATGATGATGAAAGGACATTGGCACTTAATTTTAACCGCTTCTCCAACTCGTTGTACCTGTTTCGAATTGTAATCGGAGTTGTACCTGCAACCTTGGCTAGTTCTTTCTCCGCCACCGACTCGTCAGTTAAAACAGTAGCGAGATATATAGCCGCAGCGGCGGTGCCCGTGGGTGCCCACCCCCTGGCTGTTCCCGTTCCCTCATCACTTTTCAATATTTCTATCGCTCTTTCCCGTATCGCATCACTTAATCCCAGCTTGGAGCAGTAACGCGGTATGTAACGTGCAGGGTCAGCCGGAGCAAGTTTTATCTCTAATTTCTTCAATAGGAATATATAGGTTCTCCGTATTTTCCTCAACGGCATTCGCGATACCGCGGTAATCTCTTTCAATGTTCGCGGTACCCCATATTGTCTGCAAGTGATGTACAGCATCGCTGAGACTAACTCCTCGATGCTCCGCCCTTTAATCAAATTGCGCTTCGCCGCTTTTCGATATAAGACCGAAGTAGACTCTTTTATATCATTCGGCAGCTTAAGTGCTGATGCCATTCTATCTACCTCACCAAGTGCGAAGGAAAGTGACTTTTCGTTACCATCCATACTTATTATCCCACGTAACCTTTTTGTACGTAGGAGTACCTTAGGTGTTGGCGTGCTCAACCCTTTATTATGTGTCCTATAACTCATAGGTGGACCTGTCCTTATCTTATTAGCTTGTTCTTCGTTATACGAGCGCCACTCGGGTCCCAAGTCCACGAGATTCTCTGCGATTACCATCCCACAATCCGCGCAGTAAAGTTCTGCATGTCGTGGATCTCGTATTATATTCGTGGATTCGCATTCCGGGCACTTCTTTAGTTTATCATCCATATGTATATATTGTCTTTTATTACATAAATAGTTAACGAATAGTCAAAAATTCATCTTTTCATGCGAGCGATATATTTTCTAATACCCTTACTCGCAATAAAAAATAGCAACCTTTATATGCAATGAAAAAAGAATGATGGTACAAAAAGGTGAATAAAAAAAATGCCAGCAGTAGTAGATATAGAAAAATGTGATGGATGTGGCGATTGCGTAGAGGAGTGTTCAGTGGAGTGCATAACCCTAGAAGGTGAAGGGGACAGCAAACATGCGGTTGTCAACGCAGAGGAGTGTACCGACTGCGAGACCTGTGTGGATGTCTGTGAAAAAGGCGCACTGAGCATGGTAGATGCGTAGGAACAACATTCAGAATAAACGTATGTAATGGTAAACTCAGAGGCTAAAGGGGCAGTACCTGTATTAGTCAAGCGCGTGAAGGTGCAGAATCCCGAAGAGAAGCAGGTGATAATAGGGCAAGGTAATTTCACCATATTTGCCTGCGATGACATCTTCAAGTCGCTTTTGACTGCGACACCGGGGATAAAGTGTGCAATTGCAATGAACGAAGCGGTGCCGAAATTGACGCGAGTTACAGGGAATGACGAACGGCTGAAAGAGTTGGCAAGTGAGAACTGCCTCAGAATCGGGGCTTCTCACTCTTTTTTTATTATTATGGATAATGCGTTTCCTATAAACGTGTTGGATGTGCTGAAGTCGCATCCAGCAGTTGTAAATATTTATGTGGCTTCTGCGAATCCTCTGGACGTTATTGTTGCCGAGACCGAACTTGGCCGGGCCGTGATTGGGGCGGTTGATGG
>JAYEOC010000131.1:0-6665 GCA_034722635.1 Methanobacteriota archaeon | reverse complement strand
TGCGTTTACACGAAATCCAACTGAGCATATACTTGCTTATCCTTGAAATACTTCAACGACATCGCACCCGATGGGCAATACGAGGCGCAACTTCCACAGCCTATACAGCCATCACCCGTCTTCGCTACCCTTTTCACACCGCTTACTACCGTAGCCACACCGAAAGTAACCACAGGCACTGGCTCGTCAGTCAGCTCTAAGGCATCAACCGGGCACATATCCACACACACACCGCACCCTGCACATATCAGCTCGTCCACTACAGAAGTAATCGCAGGCGTCTCAAGGAAGTTCTTCGCAAGCAACACATTTGCTCGTGACGCAGCCGCTGTGCTCATCGCAATGCACTCGTCTATCATTGCCGGATAAACCGCTGAACCACAGATGAATACACCCTCGTTTATCGTATCTACTGGCGTTAAGACCATCTTCGGACGTTCCTGTGCCTCCATAAAGAACCCTTTTCTAAGTGGTAGGTTGAACATCGTGCTCAGTCGCTCGTTCTCGTCCGCAGGCACCATTGGCGTGCTTAGCACTACCTGATCAGGTTTTATCTGCACATCGTCGTTAAAGATCGTGTCGAATACCGAGAGAATACCACTACTAAACACTGGTGGCTTCTTACTGTCATATCTCAGGAATAACACTCCTTTCTCTCGCGCCTCTTTGTATATCGCTTCCCACTTACCGTAGGTCCTAGTCTCCTGATACAACACGAATACGTTTGCGTCCGGGTTCTTCTCCTTCACTTTTAACGCGCTGCTTACCACTTCGACACTGGTAGATTTTGCATTAATAACGCCTTCTGTCGGCCCCATGTCCTGAACAAACGCGATAGTCCCTGCACCATATTTACCGGCCTTCCGGAATTCGGTCAGCGTTACCACCTTGTTGTCCTTACCATATCCAAGGTATCCTTCGGGCACAAACTCCTTCGCACCGGTTGCGATCACACAAGCACCGAATTCTATCTCGTCATCCACACCGTCACCGACTATTCGCGCCTTAAACGAACCTGCTCTTCCGCGGACATCTTCTTCTTTCGCTTTCGTATAGACCTTTATCCGTTCGTTACTCGTTACTTTATCTACAAGCCCTTTTAAAACGTCAGAAGCTTTTTCGCCAGTCTGTAACTCCTGGAATTCGTTCAACCCGCCGCCAAGCTCCGGTGCTTTTTCTACCAGACATACTTCGTAACCGCTATCCGCAATTCCAAGTGCCGCTGTCATTCCAGATACTCCACCACCAATAACCAGTGCTTTTGGTATTACCGGATACCGCTCAACCTGAATCGCATCAAGATACTTCGCGCGCTCGACTGCCATCCTTAGCATACCCGCCGCAGCGTCTGTCGCTTTTGGCTTATCATGCACCCACGCACATTGTTCCCGTAAGTTCACAAACTCAAGTAGATACGGATTCAAGCCCGCACTGGCACAGGCGTCTCTGACAACATCCTCGTATTCTCGCGGCGAACAGCCCGCAAATACGATTCTGTTTAAACCCTGATCCACGATTCCACTCTCTATCGCGGCCATCGCATCTTGCATCGTGTTCGTCTCACTGTTTACCAGCTCAACGCCTTTAAATCCTTGCACTCGCTCCGCAACCGCGGCTATATCTACTGTTTGCGCTACTTCGCCTTCACAGCCACAGATAATAACGCCTATCTTTGGTGGCACATCGCCCACTTCTATGTATTTCCTATCTTCCTGTCCCGGAATTGGCTCCGTTCGCTGTGAAAGAACCGCAGCTTTTAATGCCGCGCCACTCGCCAATCCAACGCTTTCACGCACTTTCATCGGCGCCGTTGCCGTTCCACAAGCGAAAACTCCTGGTACACTCGTCTCCAACGGACTCGTGATATTTGTATCAACATAGCCGTATTTATCGGTTTTTACGCCCGTTATCTCCGCAAGTCTGCCCAACGTCTTTGACGGTAGGAGGCCAACCGCGAGAACTACCATATCGAGTTCTAACTTATCTATCGTGCCTTTCGCTACATTTTCGAACCTTACCGTCAGAGCGTTACCCTCTGGTATTACCTCGGGTGTTCTCGACCTTATGTAATGCACACCGTATTTATCCTTCAACTCTGCGACCAGATCTACATCCTTGCCAAATACCCGTACGTCCATGTAGAACACGTAAACGTCTATATCGGGGTATCTCTCTTTTACTACCCATAGCTCTTTCGCTGTGTATCCACAACACGCCGTAGAGCATATCTCGTTCTCCACGCACCGTGAGCCCACGCACTTGATGAATCCTAACTTCTTCACTGGTTTACCATCCGAAGGTCGCACAAGTCCGCCACTGCCACTCACAGTCGCACCCTTGAGTATGCCTTCAAAATCTAACGAAGGCACAACATCCGGACTGCCGAATCCATAACTCTTTGGTATCTCATCGAAAACATCGTATCCCGGTGCTAAGACCACGCTCTCCGCATCTACTGTCTTACCCGACACTTTCAGCTTGAAATTGCCAGCAGAGCCAGATAAACTCTCCAACTCGCTGGATAACATCAGCTCTATGTTCGGATGGTTATTCACCTTGGCAATGTATGGTGACAACCCCATCTGACATTCCGCAAGCTCTGCCATCTTTCCGCCAAGTTCCGCATTCTTCTCTACTAAATATACTTTATAACCAGAATTCGCGAGGTCAAGAGCTGCCGTTATCCCTGCAACTCCGCCCCCTATAACTGCTATTCCCATTTTTCACACCACCTTTCCCAGTAGCTCTTTTGTGTCCACGACATTTTTTTCGAGCCCTAGTTCTTTCGCGTCTATCCCCAATGCGAGACCCAGCAACTGCGTAATGTAAATAACCGGCATTTCTATCTTAATGCTGAGCGCTTTTTCTATATCGGCCTGCTTTGCATCCAGCATCATGCCACACAGAGGACAGGCAAGTGCAACGCAATCCGCACCGGCACTCTTCGCAGTGTCCAGTATATTCCTTGCCATATCATAGGCTATATCTGCTCGCGTCATCATCAGTGGCCCACCGCAACACAGCGTCTTCATCTGGCTGAAAGGAACAACTTCACCACCAATCAGCTCGATTAACTGGTCCATCGAAACCGGGTCGTCCGGGTCATCATAAGCAGTCCCAGGTGGTCTACTTATATAACAGCCATAATACGGGGCTATCTTTATGTTCACTTTCTTCACGATCTTGCTCTTTAATTCGTCCAGGCCTACGTCGTTCACGAGGACGTCCAGTACATGTTTCGCCGTTATCGTCCCGTTATATTCGAGAGAGCTATCTATGCCCTTTATTTCAGCATTTAGTTTCTCATCTTCCTTCAACGCATTAGCTGTTCTCGCTAAATTGTAATAACATATGCTGCACGGGGTCATGATGTCCAAACTCGCCCTTTCCGCGATAGCCAGATTACGCGCATTTAACGCGTACACCAACATCGGATTCTCAGCTTCCGCCGCACCACAGCAGTTCCAGTCCTCGACTTCCACCAGTTCAACCCCTAACTTCTCAAATACTGCTTCCGTTGATATGTGTTGCTCCAAAGCCGTTGCCTCTGATGGGCATCCGGGATAATATGCAAGTTTCGTTACACTCATTTCTCTTTCTCCTCCGCCCACTTGAATATCTTCTTCATCACGTCCTTATTCTTTATCTTCGATGGTAGTACTCCTTTTAACAGACCGTGACCACCAAGTGGCCCCATTTTGCCTTTAAAGAACATCCGCATACCGAAATCCTTGTAGTCCTTCATCATTGCTTTTTGCCCTGCAATGAAAGAGCCTTCTCTCTTAGGGTAATATTCCATCGCCAATCCTATATCATAGAGCCGCCCGTACTTCTCCAAGGTATGCAAAAAAGCGGTATCAAATAGTGGTCTCGGGCTCTCTATCTTCAATTTACCCGCTTCTTCATCTTTCTCCGCTATTCGCCGTATCGCACTTAGTAAATCGCTAATCCCCACGTCTTGCGGACATCGCGCCGTGCACGTCTGGCAGATAAGACAAATCCACAAATCGGGATTTGACAATACTTCCTCCCGCATGCCCAATAAACTCATCTGGATTATCTTCCGCGGATTGTAACTCGGGACGATTTCCGTAATCGGGCATCCTATCGTGCACGTGCTACACTGGTAGCATGACGTGAGATGTTCTCCCCCGGGCTCTTTCATTATCTCGTCCTTAAAGCCCGGGTCCAATTCCCATGTCTTTATCATTTTATCTCGGCTCTATCTAATCTCTCAACTTGTCCTCTAACTCCTCTTCTTCGTACGCGGTGAACGGTAACGGCTCCTCAACGTCCTTGCCTGGCTCATACTCGAAAATGTCCTGCACCTTCTGCGTAATCACCGGATAGAATCTTGTCAATGGTATGTCCTTCGGACAGGCATCTTCACATGCTCCACATCCGACACAGGTCGTGCTTACGTGATAAACCCTTGTTAGGTGGTAAAATAACTGACCTGGTGGTAGTCCTATCGCACCTCTCAACTCTGCTAAGTTCAACAGGTCTCCGCCAGTTGGCTTACCTAAAGGCTGTTCAAAGAAGCATTCCTTGCAATAGCAGACAGGACACATATCCCGGCAGTTCTTGCACACTATGCAGTCATGCAAAAATTCCTCCAGTGCATCTAAGCTGCCCATCTGTGGCAGTGCATCCAGCTTCGCCTTCGCATCTCCCGCTATCTTCTCCTTTTCCGCCGTCCTTTCCAAGTCTTTATCTTCCAGCGATAGCTCCAAAGTGGATAACGCATCAACGCCCATATCCGTAAGCCCCGCAGCTACAATGTTCTCTCCCGCGCCCCTCGCAATTATAATATCGCCGACATCCGCAAGCTTATTTTCACATATCGCGCAGGCTTCTCTTATCGTAATACCTTTACCTTCCAGTGCCTTTATCTTCGCGCTGTCCGCTTGATCCCCTATTTCTGCGTAGTTCTCGGTATAAACCTGGTTCGTGTAAGCGCCCGAGCAATCCACCGCTATGAGCAGCATACTTTCATTATCCATCTGCTTCAGTTTTATCAGTTCTATCGCTGCCCTTATCTCGCACGGTTTTGCCACAATTCCTACTTTCTCCTTTATTGTCCAGCCCTTCACGAGATTCGCTGCGTTTACAACGAACGAAGGTGCGAAGATAGCGGATTCCGGCGACTCAATCATATCCGGATCATGTACCAGCATGTAAGATACCGTCTTTCCCGCTCTATGCGGCATTACCAGACAATCCACGACTCCTTTCTCGAGTAGCCCCTTAAGCAAACCCTTTAAATCCTCTGGTTTCAACTCTGCCCCTTTCATAGCACCTTACCTCTCAATGGACTTGGTCCCTGCTTCTTTATGTCTTCCGTTATTGACTTCATCGTGTTCGCGAATTTTTCGCCCTCCGATGCACTTATCCAGTACGACTTGAACCTCTCGTCCAGCCCAAACTCCTTCAGGATAGTCCGTAACGCCGCTATCCTGCGCCTGGCATAGAAGTTCCCCTTTATATAATGACACTCCCCTGGATGACAGCCGCTAAAGAACACACCATCCGCTCCATTTAGTAATACCTTGAGCACAAACATCGGATCTAACCTCCCCGAACACATAAGCCGTATTATCCGGCTGTTTGGCGGGTATTTCTTACGTGACGTCCCTGCAAGATCTGCTGCCGCGTATGTACACCAATTACAGGTAAATCCAACTATTTTTGGCTCAAAATCTCCTTTCGCTTCTTCTCCCATTTGTCTCACCATTACTTATACAATATTTCTATAACTATCTATATCCTTGCTATTTCAATCGCATATATAAATTTTTCTATATTTTCCTTGTGCGCATACTATCTATCTCATTCTTTATAGTTCTGCCGATACCCCATCAGATGCCCGCTTTGACTGTGGGAACCACCATAAGGTTACTTTTATCAAATCCGATAGGCATCCTTTACCTCTTTCGCGTAAAGCAACAAGAGAGGAAATAGTATTTTGGTGATTTTTAAGGGACGTGATTCCGCCGGAAAAGGCGGCACCATCAAACGCATCACTTATAGGCTCAACCCGCGCGTTGTCCGTGTAGTTACGCTCTCAACGCCAACCGAGAAAGAAAGCTGCGATGAAAACCCTGAAGCGCGCCCCGAGCTGCGCATTCACGACCCGCGCCGCCGTTGGAAGTTGAGCACGATGGACCCGGAGGCGCGCGCTAGACCGTTCAACCTTGTCCCGAAAGAATATCCATGACACAAACAAAACAATAATTTCGCTATCCCGCCCATCCGCAGTATTCCAAACACTATGAAGAATGAGTGTCAAATCTACCTAACAATGAATTTCGCGTTAGCCTTTTAACACAGGAGCGGGGCATTCCAACTTACTCTGTTGTTACGCGCATTTCACTCTAACCGGATCGCAGGAATCCAATCGTTGTATGTATTACCATTTGCATCAATGAATTCTGTGCACGTTATTTTACCTTTCCCACCTTTTGCATCGAATTCACTTGCATGTATTATCTGAGGGTAAGAACTGGTTCTAATAGAATAGTTGTAAGCGAGACCGGCAAGCATTACAAAAGAAGGAGAAATAGTAATAATGCGCCAATCTTCGTTGTAGCCGGACCAATGTCCCGTGGCTAATATTCCGGACTCATTTGAAAACGCCACGTACTCAGTATGCCCACCGGTTCCCG
>JAYEOC010000130.1:0-22564 GCA_034722635.1 Methanobacteriota archaeon | reverse complement strand
GAGATTTGCATCACCCACGGAACCACAGGAATTGGGCATCCCCCCCATTTTAGCGGGTAATGACGTATTGCTCATAGCACCCACGGGTTTCGGGAAGACAGAAGCGGCTATTCTACCGGTGTTTCACCAGATATTAGAGGCGAAAGAACATGCAAGTGGCATTTCCGTGCTTTATATCACGCCGTTACGAGCTTTAAACCGTGACATGCTTCTACGATTAGAGGAGTGGGGCGCAGCACTCGGCATTAGCATAGAGGTGAGACACGGCGACACAACCGCGTATAAAAGACGGCAACAAGCATTAAAACCGCCGGATGTCCTTATCACAACACCAGAAACGGTACAGGCGATTTTACTGGGTAAACGGCTGCGGGAGAGTCTGAAATCGGTGCGGCATGTGATATTAGACGAAGTACATGAATTGGCTAATTGCAAACGAGGCGCACAGCTTGCGATTGCGTTAGAACGAATAGCAGTGCTTGCAGACGATTTCCAGCGAATATGCTTGTCCGCAACAGTAGGCAACCCGGAAGAAGTAGCGAAGTTCTTTTCACGGCATAAAGAAATGCGGGTGGTGAACACAGTCTCCACAAAAGCGATGAAAATAGCTGTTTTGAGTCCTGGCAGCACGAAAAAAGACGTGTTATCGGCAAAGAAATTAGGCGTTGACCCCGCAGTATTCGCGCATGTAAAAGCCATAAAGAATGTGGTAAAAGCGCGTAAATCGTGCTTGATCTTTGTGAACACACGTAGAGCAGCGGAGATGCTTGCTGCGCTCATAAACAAGTTTGAACCAGGGCTAATCGGTGTTCATCACGGATCGCTGTCACGGGAGATGAGAATAGAAGCCGAGGAAAAAATAAAAACCGGAGAGATAAAAGGCTTGATTTGTACCAGTTCCATGGAACTCGGAATTGACATCGGCTCAATTGATATGGTGATTCAGTACGCATCGCCACGTGAAGTAACGAGATTGGTGCAAAGAGTAGGTCGTGCTTCTCATTCGTTCCAAAGAACGTCTTCGGGCAAGATCATTGCTCTTACTCCAGACGACGTGGCAGAATCGTTAGTGATTGCAAGAAGAGCGAAATCCAGCGAAATAGAGGCTATTAAGCTAAAAGAAAGCTCGTTGGATGTCTTAGCGAACCAGATTTGCGGTGTGCTACTGGATTTTGGCATGGTACCGCGGAATAAACTTCATGCTTTGATAACTCGGGCATACCCATTCAGAAACGTCTCTTTCGAGACTATGACGCGGGTGATAAAGCAATTAGAGGATGAATGGTTGGTAAGATTAGATGGTGAACTGCTAAGGCAGACAAAAAGCACGAGGAGCTATTATTATGGTAATCTCTCGATGATCCCGGACGAGCGGAAATATAAGGTGTTTGATATGGTGACCGGTAAGCTGATCTGCATGCTGGATGAACGCTTCGTGCTAAATTTCGCGACTACCGGTGCGTTGTTCGTTGCGAAGGGCGAGACGTGGCGAATAGTGGACCCTGATGTGGACGAGGATGGTGAGCAGATAAAAGTAGAACCCGGGGTGAAAAAAGTAGGCGAGATACCCAATTGGGAAGGTGAAGAGATACCCGTGCCTTTTGCCATTGCACAGGAAGTAGGAGATTTACGAGCTAAAATCGCGGCTTTTATCGTCTCAAACAAGACGTCGAAATTAGCGGAGGAACTGCAGCAAGAATATGGGACGACCGCGGGTTCTTTTAAGCCGCTTATAGAATTAATAACTAAGCAAATTGCAGAGGAGTGTGTGGTGCCAACGGCGACTGAAATAGTCGTGGAACTGGCAAAAGACGGTACAGAGGTGGTATTAAACGCATGTTTCGGACATCTTGTGAACGAAACGTTTGGACGGGTGCTAATCGCGTTACTCGGCGCACGCATCGGAGCGGACATCTCCATGGAGATAGACCCGTACCGGATAAAACTAAAATCCGGCAGAAAGATAACGAAAAAAGTATTGAAACTGACGCTGTGTTCAATCGAGCCCGAATTCGTGCGGGTAATAATCAAAACGACACTGAAAAATTCGTTTCTGTTTAAATGGGAATTGTTGAACGTGGCGAAGCGATTCGGTGCGCTGCAAAAGACTTTTGACAGAAGACAGATTTCTGCTGATAAGCTGGTAAAACTATTCTCAGACACGCCGATATACGAAGAGACAGTAAATGACGTTTTCGCGGATAAGCTGGATGTAGCGCGTACAGAGGAAGTGGTGAGTAAGATAAAATCAGGCGCGATAAGTGTATGTTTCTCCGCTCCTAGCCCTATTGGAACTGCCGGGTATTTGAGTTGGCGAGATATGCTGGCTGTGGACAGGGACGAGGGCTTAATTATAGATGCGCTGCGGAATAGGATTTTAAACGACCGTGTAATCTTATTCTGTGTGAATTGCAAGAAATGGGACTCAGTACTGCGTGTAAAGACAATTATAGAACTCGGGACGGACTCGCTCGTCTGCCCATTCTGCAATTCAAGACTGATTGCGGCATTGAAACCGTGGGAGAAAGAAGAACTAAAACTTGTGAAGAGGCGCGGCACCGATAGTGAAACAGAGACTACAGAGCGAGTGAAGAGGGTGTATCGGAATGCGAATCTGGTTCTGTCACATGGCGTCCTCGCTGTGATTGCGCTTGCCGCACGTGGTGTAGGTCCGGAAGTGGCATCTAAGATAATAAGGAAGTCTAAAGATGCCGATGTGTCATTTTATCGTAATATACTGGAAGAAGAGCGGCGGTATACCAGGACAAAACGGTTCTGGGCTTGAGGTGAGGGGCAAAAATTAGCCCCACACAATGCCACTCTCGGATTCCACTTTAATAGACGCCGCGGGTTCAAGCGTAGTTTCGCCTGTTAAGGCTAACTGAATGGACTCTACGGGTACAATCAAACTAATCTCTTTTGTACGTCCATATCTGCCTCGGTTTATAACCTTTGCAGTTAACAATCCTAAACTGTCTAATTCAGAAATCAAATCGGTAACACGTCGTTGTGTTAATGCTTCCATGCTCAACTCAGCACAGATTTTCTTATACGTGGCATAAACCTCGCCACTGAATAAATAACGTTTCGCCGTTGCTTTAATTAATATTATTATGGCGTTCAATAGTATTTTTGATTGCAGGGGCAACGTATTTACCACTTCTGCAATCCAATGTTCTTCTATCTGTTCCTTTGCAAGCCTCACATGTTCCTGAGTTAGCTTTTTTGATTTCGTGCGGTCTGCAATTTCTGCTGCCACTCTTAGTAGGTCAAGGGCATATCTTACATCCCCTTGCTCTTGAACAGCGAATTCCGCGCATAACGGTATCACCGCATCACCTAACTGTGAAACATTGAACGCCTTTTTCGCCCTATCCTCTAAAATATCTATCAACTGGTAAGTATCATAAGGCAGAAATAATATTTCCTTCTCACACAACGCTAACCGCACCTCGGGTTCCTGTAGTTCCATAAAAGCCGAATCACCCGAAATACAGACCACACTTAATTTCGCATTCGTTAGCTCGCTGTTTACCCGCGAAAGGATACATAACGCTTCATCGCCTTTATTCGCCAATTTGTCCGCATCATCTACGATCACAATCACGCATCTTTCTTCGTTATCTATCGCAGCCTTAAACTCGGAATATACCATATCGGTTGGCCAACCAATCATAGGGACGCGCTTATTGAATACCCGTGCAAGATAGGCAAAAACGCGATACTGAGTATCAAAGATCTCGCCGTTGATATAAATAATAGTACATTTACGGCTTATCTTCTTACACATCGCCTCTAACTCCATGCACACATATTTTACTGTTGCGGTCTTCCCGATCCCTTGCCCCCCATGGATGAACACATTAGACGGTTTTTCCCCTTTTAGCGCGGGTGATAGCGCAGCCGCTAAAGTCTTGATTTGCTTCGTCCGATGTGGTAAATACGTACTGTCGTAGGTGGGATGAAGTACTTCTTTATCCTTGAAGAGCTCGCTTTCCGCGGTGAAATCCTGGAATATGTTGTCCATCTTTGTAGTCCCTTTGGTACCTATAAACTTAACATTATAAATACATATGTTTTCTGGCTATGTTTCCGATGGAGTTTTGTTGTACTGAGTTGGGGTTGTTGCCACAAAAATCAATTACAAGTGGGTGTTACCCGCGTTTTGATGTGGATTATCTATGTCCTGCGTGGCGTTTGCAGCTATTCACCATGGTATATTTTCCGCACGGGCCATGAGATTTCTATTTCTTCTTCATCGTAGCGCTTCTTCAACGCTTTTATGAACTCATGCGTGAGTATGTATTTAGCCGTCGGGTCCTCCGCACGTAGGATAATCGAGAACTCAATGTTCGAATCGCCAAATGTATGGTACCGGACGACAGGTTCAAAATCCGTGACCGCACCGGGAACTGCCACCTGGACCTCTTTTCCTGCTTCTATCGTAACTCGTTCCACCTCCTCCAGGTCCGAGTCGTAAGCCACACCGCATTGCACTAAAACCGACATCTCCAGCACCGGCAACGAATAATTCGTGATTATACTGCTCGCTAGTTTTGAATTTGGTATGATAACAAGCGTATTTGGCAGTGTTCTCAGCCGCGTGGATCGCCAGCTTATATCCTCGACAAAACCGGACAGACCACCCTCTATCTCTATAAAATCGCCATAATTTATTGGCTGGTCTGATACAATATGCAATCCCGAAAAGATATTAGAAAGCGTATCTTGTAATGCCAGCGCTACTGCTAAACCGCCTAGTCCATAAGCCGCGATTAAAGGTGTTAATTTTATATCGAAGTAGTACATAATCACCAAAAACGCTAAGATATAAACCAAAATGGTTATTACGTAGCTCATCAATTCCGGCATCTTCTCAAACCGCTCTTGCACCTTTAACCCCGCTTCTAACAGCACCCGTGCAATCTGGGATACTACTAAAGCCGCTAACAAAACAGAGCCGACAAAGAATATGTCGTCTATATACTTGGCATAGGGATCGAGCAGGGATAGCGATTGAAAAGCGAAATAAAGCCCTCCAACTATTATATAAACATACACAGGTCTTATCAATATTTCCAGGATGATGTCATCAATCTCCGTCTCTGTTTGCCGGGTAAGCGCCCGGACGTAGTTTATCAGGACATGATGAACCATTTGGGCAATAATAAGGGCGCAGCCAAATATTAGGACGAACAGGAAATATTCATTCTGAATCAAACTCTCTATTTCTGGTACCATGTTTTTACCGTTTGTTATCGTATATACAGAAGGGGGCTCACAATAAATAGTTTACAAAGGCATGCCCCTAATAACCCCTTAAGCGTTCTTTAAGACGAGCTAACAGTCAAGGCGATTTTGCTCTTCGCGGGGGCCCACCGCTCATTTATCCTCGCTAATTCTTGTATCCCTTACATTGAACAAAGAAAACTTATGACATTTTGGACATCGCATATATCTATTCTTGCCCAACCTAATACTGGTAAGAGATGCCCCCGGTACCCAGCTATACTCGAACTCGTGGTTACATTTTGGGCATTTCAAAATGCTTTTCATAGTTGGACTAAAAATCTGTAATTATTTAAATCTTTCGTTTCTCATTCCTTTTTCTGCATCTACCACAACCACAGGTACCGTATCCGCCCTCTCGTAACCCTTCTGCCCCGACATATACTTTTCCACTACACCCCAACATTGCAGCGACATTTTTTTCATGATGTCGAAACACAAATTAAAGACATCCACATTTTTTTTGTGAATGATTAGTAGAATTCTGTACACTATGGAATGACTTTAATGCAATACTCTCGAATATTTATAACATGAGAAGCATTAAAAGAGACGAAATATGTAAGTCATGGTGGCATATACATGTAGCACTATTTGTAGTGGGGTTTTTAACTTTTGGGCTGCTCGATGGAGTTACTGCGGTGCTCATGATAGGGAAATACGGTATAAGCGCGGAATCCAATCCACTATTGCGTGAAATCATTTACATGTGTGGGCCGATGGGTTTCCTCGTTTTTAAAGTTATTGGTGCGGGTTTGATTCTATCCTCGCCGTTTATACTCTTTAAAAAAGGGGAACTAGGCTGGATGAGTGCGGGTTTCTTGTCGGTATTTGCAATCGGAGGTTTAGTTGCAGCGGTAGATAACTACCTATTTCTGATGAGCGGGCATGTAGCGATAGAACCTCAGCTTATAATCGGAACGATGCTGTTAACGGTAATGGTTGTGCTACACGTAGGCGACATATTGGACTCGAAGAATGCGGAGCGGAAAGGAGTAACATTCAGAATCTCAGACGCTAAATGGAAAGAAATGAAGCAGGAGATGGGGTATCCCTGCGAATGCTAAGTAGTTCATTGCCAGCACGCACAGTCTATACGGGGTCCGAGCCAAACAGGATGGCATCGGATCTTAACAGTGCCGCCCAGACATCCTTGCACTCGCAATCAATACACTCAAATATACTCAAGTCCTGCGTCACATTGAAGTCCAGTATCGCGTTTTTTAACGCCGAGTCGCATGAGCCACAATTATGAGGTCCTCGGATATGCCCCGCACCCACGGGGTCCGACATCACTGCGACCTCTTGGTTTTTTTTTATCTTTTTTAGCGCTTCCACCGCGCTCCAGAGCCACGGAGTACGATAATACTTTTTTTGCCACAAATCTTCCAGCACGGTATATTTTTGCACATTACAAAGATTCAATGAGATTGTGGTACTATATTGCGAAACAAGCTCTGCTGATTTTATAACGTCTTCTATTGCCCGTTTCTCAGATACAAACGGCGGTTTAAGCAGAAGATACGTTTTTACTGTGGCACCGCATTCGGTCACGATCTTTGCGGCCGTTTTGTAATCATCAAACGAGAATCCTTTTTTTATGTAATTCGACCTGATGAACTCATCTGCTGTTTCTAACCCCATAGCGAGTTCCAGGTGTTCGACACTGTTCAAATCCGTTAGTTTATCTACAGTTACAAATTCAGGTCTCGACTCGACAATTAACTTCTTTATCGCGGTCCTCTCTCTCAGCATCCGCGCTATCTCTCGTCTTGTCTCGCCCGAAATCTCACGTTCGTCAAGGAAGCTGCCGGAAGTGAAGATCTTTAGTATAAACTCTTCGTCCGGGGGGCTGTTTCGTAACGAATGTTCCATTTGAGCCAGGATGTCCGCCTGGGATACATCTGCCGATTCCTGCCAGAAGCCGCACATCGTGCAGTTACGCCAATAACAGCCTTTGGTCCGCAAAATGACTGTTAGACACTTTACTGCCTTTCGTTCTTCTTTGAAGTAATCATAACCGAGCCATGCCGCAACAGGTATTTTAGTTTTTTGTGATCTCATGGTTTTGTAGTATGTTAGTTAGTTTGAAAGATGTTTATTAATAATGTGTAAAAAGGTGGAGTGCATATTATGTGCCATTGTAGACAGGTTATCACGTATTTTATGCTTCAAAGAAGAACTTGAAAGTAAGTGCAAAAAGGAATTGGGTGCAAAGATGCAAAGTCGAGATAACAAGCGATTCGTGAAAGTAGGAGAAGTAGAGGTTTTACTTGAGGATGCCGTGCGCGACTTAAGGGGCAAGGAGATAGAAGACATCGCTGAGGATATACTACGTGAGATGGGCGAGCGGCGGTTGAAACTGTGGCAGCCAAAGTTGAACATATATGCGCACGCAGCAGACATTGCAGAATGGGATGCTGTGCTTTTGAATCGGTATTATCCACGATACACGAACATAAAGGATGTTTGTGATGATTGCACGCAGGGGCCTTGTGCTATTAACCAACCCGGCAGTAAAACCGGCTTGTGTGGTCTGGATTTGGGTGAAGCGTATCAAGCGAAGCTAAGTTTGCAAGAGGCTTGTAAAGGGCTATCCCAGCAATTAACCGTTGCAAGGGCTTTATTTGACTTTTCGGTACCCGCGTTTGGTGCGACGAAAACGATAGATATTGGGCAATCTATTACGTATCCCACCATGAACACATCTATGCTGACGGGTTTTTATACGAAGAATCTGGGTGATATAGGCCGAGCGTTGTCTTATGCCGAATCACAGTTGGCCGAGTTGCTCCTCGCGGCATATTCCGGTAACGAGAGCGGACTAGAATTTGAGGAGAAGGCGCTACATGCGGGTTCACTTACGTTCCTCGCAATGGAACTTTCAGAAAGCATAAAGATGTGCTGCTTTGAGTTCCACAATGCCGGTAAACATCCCGGCACGGAATATCCCGAGTTCCCCGCGGTTGAAACCCGAGTCGGCATGGGCACTGTGGATACAAATAAACCGGTAGTAGTATTCATGGGCAATATTTTCCTGCCCGCGTGGTTCGCAGTTGAACATGTGAAGCGGGAAACTTTAGAGGATGCGATAGAGATTTGTGGCGTGGGTGCGGTAGGGCATGACATACCACGGTTTTATAAACGCGGGAAAGTTATCACGTCCGGTGTAAAGGCAAGAAAGGTGATACGAGCGGGCATTCCCGATGTCGTGGTGGTGAATGAGCTGTGTACTGGCTTTGACGTTCTGGCAGAAGCGAAGCTGGTGGATACGAAAGTAATAGCATCTGGATATACCACAATGGAATCATTAGAAGACCGTTCAGACGACTCTGTGGCGGACGTGCTCAAGGCTATAATAGACTCGGACCTGCCCGGTGTGCGGATTTCAAGTCCCGAGAAAGCAGGCGAACTCGCAGTTGAATTAGCAAAAGTGTTGAAAGAGCGTGGCAAAAGGCAAGATAGCTATCTGCTGTCAGAAGAGGTGCTAAAACGGAAAGCTTCACAATGTAACTCCTGCGACTCTTGCGTAGGGGCATGTCCCGGTGGATTAGAACTAAGCAACGCGATGGCAGCCGCAAAAACTAATCTTGAACCGCTCGCGGCCGTTTACGAAGGTTGTATGTTCTGTGGTAAGTGCGAACGAGCATGTCCGGAAGGGATTCGCATACTCGATTTGACATTAAGCGCGGCATCCGTGCTTGGCAGGTTAAAAGCCGATAATTATCTTATGCGTGCTGGTAGGGGGCCCATGTCCGAGTTGGAATGGCGCGATTTGACTTTTGGGGTGATACTCGGTGGAAACGGCCCTGGAATGGTTAATATTATAGGCTGTGGTAACTATCCGGGTTCGGAACGTGAAGTGGCAGCGATGACGCGATATTTCCTGGACCGGAACTATCTCGTGTGTGTTTCCGGTTGTGTCGCTGCGGACGTCGCGAAATATTTCGATGAAGATGAGCAGAAATTTCTATTTGAACAGTACATAGCAGCGGGAGTTTTGAAGGGGCTGGTGAATTTCGGTGGCTGCACAGCTATGTCGCATGTACCTTCGGCGATTTATCGTGGCGCACTTGTTGGTAGTGCGTACACACCAAAGGCTAACTGGACGCAGATTGCGGATTATCTTTATGCGAGGTTACCGGTGGTCGTGATAATCTGGGGTGCAGCGACGGAGACGCTGTATTCCGTGGCGTCCGGGCTCGTGCGGTCGGGCATCCCGGTTGTGGTTGGCCCTTCAGGGTTCGAGTTCAAGCGATTTTTCCTGGGTGACAAAGACGACAGGAGCAAGTGGTGGATGTATGACGGTGTCACGGGTGAGCAAAAAGAGGTTGAGCCCTGTCCCGTGCATATGCTCGTGCCGGTAGAGACGAAAGAAGAGGCGATTGCGATGTGTGCTAAATTGTTGCACCGACCTCTTGCGTTACGAGACCCGCGACTTGCGAGTTTAGAAGCTGAGAACGAAGCATATAAAGAGTTCTTCGGGGAGTATTCAGACGATTGGCATTTGTATGTGCGGTCGGAGCAGGAATTGCATGTGATGCGGAGGATGGAGTTGTTGAAGAAGCTGGAAGTTGTGCACGGGTGGGAAATAGAGGGTACGCGGATAAAGCGAGCGCGGCACCGGTCTGGCGAACTCATGGATATGGCGGAGTATAACGAAAAATACGGGATACAACTGGGTAGGTATTCAACGCTCGTGCCGAGGTTGATTACACGTTCGGATGAGGATTCTAAAAGTATATGACCTGGTTGCAGCAGGGGTAGGTAAAAAATCTAAAATGTGGACTGCCGCATACAAGCTAAAAAACGTGGTAATCTTATATAACGAGTGTTTCTATAACTTGAGTGGAAGAAGCCGATGGCGAAAGACAAAAAAGATAGGGAAAAAGAAGAGAAGGAAAAGAAAGAATACCAGGAGGGCTTGAAAAAAACGCTAATACCCATACTATTTGGCCTTCTCGCAGGCATTATCTGCTTCTCAATATTTGTGGCTACTCCATACGCCCTATCGATAGGAGATCCGGCAAAAGAGAGTCTGGATAACGGTATCGTTCCGGCTACTTTGTTAGACCTGTTAGAGACAAAAGGGCACTCAGTCCCCGAAAATGGGACAGTCGAGAAGCAAGGCACGGATAAATGGCTGATAAATGATGAAACAGGCAGTAATATCTGCATTGTTAAAGCAGATGGCAATACACTGAACATATACACAAGTATAAAGTCGGAGGATTGGTTGCTCATTGCGATACTGATAATTTTGTTACAGAAATTTGCATATCCTCTCTTTAAGACGAAGATAGAAGGAGCCAAGGATTGGCTTTATATTGGGTTTATGACGCTATTCTGCTGGTTCATGACTTTCACGTTGTTTCTGTCGCTCCTATTTTGACGTTATTTTGCGGATAGAGGGGCTATATCAATTATTTTTGTATATACACGATAAAAAAACCACGCCCGCACGGTATCAGCTATTACCACCACCCAACTATAGATCTTCTGCACAAGGTTTTGATGGATGCTGCAATTGCTGCGATCAACGACACAATTTCTTACATGCACAGAAACGGGCGATTGACGGCTGGCGCTATCGTTGTGTTGCATCCATTTTCCAAGCGTATGGGCAACAATCCACATCTCCATATACTCGTGACCGAAGGTGTATTCGAGAAATGCGGCCGGTTCATCCACCAAAAAATCAGCCCTTTCAACGCTATGCGGAAAACAGGGCAATATCTGGTACTTACCCGTTCAAAGCGGAACCACCTAAGACAAGGTAATTCGCGGTGCTCATAGACCGCCTTTTCGAGAAATATCGCGAGGGCTTTGTCGTATATCACCCAGAAGAATCCGGAATCACAAACAAACGAAAGATGGCACGGTATGTAGCCAGATACATCCGGCATCCCACGGTCGCAAACACACGATTGTACCGATGTGACGGGAAAATGGTCACATTCTGGTACAAGGATAATGAGGGCAAGAAGCTTTTCGTGACTATGGCGGTGCGGGAGTTCATAAGGGCTTTGATGTTACATTCGAGGACATTATTACGAAAGCGAATAAATGGGTGCCAAATTGTCCATCTTCTTATACACATGGAAGAAAAATGACATTCGTGTATCTCTCACGTATTAAAATAATTTCAGCATAACTGCAGTATATCCACAATGCGTATTATCCCGGGAAGATTCAATACATCGTTCGCACAAACAAACAGTCCGTACATCCTGAAATAGTCCTACAAAATCGAAATAGGCGTTCTGGTCGCACATTCTTGTTTATCAAATGAGCCAAAACTTACGGATTTGTCCACTCGTTCGAGGAGTTCACATAGGTTATGTTAGTGCCTTCGGCTGTAAAATCAGGAATGCTCCACATACCTGTCTCGTCCTTACTAGCCGTGAAATTCATGTGCGCGCTCTTCGTCCACGTGATGTTTACACCTATCCTTGTATGGCATGCGATACAGGCTTCGTTCGCACCTTCCATCAATGTGTCGCCACTCGCACCGAGCACGAACTGCTTGTGTGTTGCATTTGTGCCTGTATCAGATTCATAAGGGGTCAAACCAAAACCGCCTGCTGCGAGGCACCCTGCGCCATAATTCCCATTAAGATGGCAGTTCCCACACTTCCCAGAATATTCCCTGTCTTTCGTGTGAGGTGAATTCATCAGTGGCGGATCATAAGCAGCATGACAATCCATGCACGCGATTGCAGATGCCGCATGGGCTTCTTGGCCAGGTCTTGGTGGTTGAGTGCCTAACGTCCCATGTTCGTAGTGACCTCTTGCATAGGTATAACCCGTAAACGGCGCCCTGTGGCACATAGCACAGGTCAAATCGCGATGCACACCATTCCCGCCACTTTTCATCTCATCTCCTATATCTTGATGGCACTTCTCGCATGGCACGTTATTTACACCTGATGTGCCACCAACAGATTCGCTAAGGTCATACCAGCTATGCTGCCCGGCAAACAGTGATACCGTACTCGGTAGTGCGAATATGCCCATTGCGACTACCGCAATCCCCATCAACATTATTTTACTCGTGTTCATTTCATCTACTTTCCTGCTCCATCAGCATCAATTCTTTCGCGCTTTTATACGTCTCAACGAACGGGCTCAATGTGTATTCGTTGCACGAACATGAAATCGCTGCCTACGCCCGAAGCGCGAAAAACAAGAAAAAAAATCAGTAACTATTCGTCCAGTTGTTCTTGTAGGTTGAGAATGTCTCATTCTGACCGTGTGCCGTAAAGGTATCAATTATCCAGGTGCCATCGTGCGTCTCATTTGCATTGAAGTGCAACGTGGTTGACTTTGTCCAGGAGATGTTCACCCCTATTCTCGTATGGCATGCGATACAGGCTTCGTTCGCGCCTTCCATCAATGAGTCATCAATCGAATCGTTCACGAAATCCATGTGTGCTGCTCTTTCGCCGGTGTCATCGGGATAATCTGTCAAACCAAATCCACCTGCACCGAGATAAACAGGAAATGTTTCATGACATGGACGACCGGGACCAAAACATCCACCCTCATTATATGCTGGATCATTCATATGTTTATCGTAGCCGGGTTTACTTACATTGTGTTCATGACAATCCATACACTGGACCACCGCCGCCGCATGTGCCTCTTTACCGGGTGTTGAACCGTCACCATAACCACTACCATAGATATAATCGTTAAATGGCGTTCTATGGCACATAGAACAGGTCAGCTTACGATGCACACCGTTACCGTCACTACCGTCACTAATCATCTCATCCTTTATATCCTGATGACACTTCTCGCAGGGCACATCATTCTGGGCATTATCTGAAAGGTCATACCAGCTATGTTGCCCGCTGAACAGAGATACCGTACCCGGCAACGCGAATATACCAATCGCGCATACAGCGACTGTAAGCAAAGCTATCCTTTTACTGTCCATACTTTTACCTGCTACAATACTCTATTAGAAGTTTGCTATATAAAAACCTTTCTGTTTTTTTTCGCTAGAAACCTCAAGATTCAGTATAGCGGCACATATTTTTATTTCCTTTTTCAGTGTCTGCATCCAATCCGAAGGAGAATTCGTAATTTATAACAACTCATACAAGGTACTCCTCCTTCTTGGCGTTCTTCCCGCATCCTTTATCAATCGTTCTAAGTCATCGGGACTCATATATTCACCAACCGGAGAACCCGATAACCGCGAGATATTCTCCTCCATTAACGTACCGCCTAAGTCATTCGCACCGGAAAGTAACATCTTCTGCGCATCCTTCAGACCCAATTTCACCCAGGATGCTTGTATGTTACTGCAATACGGATGAAGAATGACCCTTGCGAGTGCATGTATGATTGCAGATTCCTGCGAAGAGACACTTCTGTCCACCATCTTCCCCAGTTCATTGTTCTTTCGCATGAATTTTAGCAGCACAAACTCCGTGAAGCCGCCAGTGTCCTTTTGTATATCCCGTATCTTGAAAAGATGGTTTATTCTATCCTCTAAAGATTCAATGTGCCCGTACAGGATTGTGGCTGTTGACCGTATTCCCAACCGATGTGCTGTCGTTATTACCTCCGTCCATTTTGCAGTATTCACCTTATTAGGACATATTACCGCCCTTATAGAATCGTCAAGTATCTCTGCCGCGGTCCCCGGGATAGTACCCAACCCCGCACTCTTCAATTCTTTCAGCACTTCCTCTTCTGTCATCCCGGATTTTATCGCAACGTAGTATATCTCCATCGGCGAGAAAGCGTGTATATGCACGTCATATTGCGACTTTATGCTTTCAAGAATTCCGCAATAGTCTGATATTTCAAGGTCGGGATGCAGGCCGCTTTGAATACATATCTCCGTTGCATCGTTATTCACTGCCTCTTCTACTTTCTCTAAGATCGCATCCATGCTCAGCATATAGCCCTGTTCCTTCTCAGCCCGGAATGCACAGAACTTGCAGTCGCCTACACAAACATTCGTAAAATTTATGTTCCTGTTCACCACGTAAGTGACAATATCGCCGTTCTCCTTCGCTCGTAGCTCATCCGCAATACACCACAAATATGGCGGATTGCTCGCTAAAAATAGCGCCTCTTCGCGCTCTATCGCGCCATGCCGTATCCGCTCGTATAACTCCTCAAAATCCGCGTTCATCTCTCAAACTTGTATATTCTTAGCACATATATGCTCGCCCTCACTTATATTCCCGTTATTATATTCTCGTTAAGGTCAAACACCGTTGCGGTCTCTGTTCCGTCTGTTATATTCAACTTTTTAGTTGCATTTACCTCGCCTACGATAGCAGCAGTTATCCCGGCGGATTCGAATGTTTGTATGCACTCCGCACCCGCTTCTTCTGTCTTCACTGTGAGCACAAATCCCGTACCCGGATACGTCTTTAGCCAGTGTGCAAGCGAAATAGGTGCCTTCTCCTCATCAGGTCGCGGTATCTTATTCACCTCTACTGTCGCGCCGGCACCAGACGACTCGAGTAACATGCCCAGTGTGCCTAAGGCACCGGGATTGCTTATGTCCTTCCCGGCTGTTGCCAGCTTCTTTTCCCCTATCTGCACCATTGTATCCAACTGCTTTTTTATCTCTGCTGCCGACCTTTTTGTCGTGTTGTCCCACGCTAAATTGTAACTTGGATATATCCGCCCGTCCAGGTCTATCGCAGCCAATACCTTGTCGCCGGGTTTCGCACGGCTTGAATATATCACGGCATCCCGCTTTACCGTTCCCATTATGCCAACATCAAGCGCGTCATAAGAAGTGTCCGGATGTAGATGCCCACCCACCATTGGCACTCCAAACTTATTCACTCCGTCCACCATACCCCTGCCCAGTTCTGCGCATATACTCTTATCCTTCGTTGACGTCAGATTCACCATTGCCACGGGTGTACCACCCATCGCCGCTATGTCCGCCACGTTCACGAGAACCGCACAATAACCTGCCCACCAGGGATCGGCACTCAGCAATTTACCCCAGATTCCATCCACGGCGAGTAAAATTAACTTGTCATCGTCCACGTTGAGTACTGCTGCGTCCTCACCAAATCCCGCTATCGTTTGATTTCCTACTAAATCCGATTTGCCAAGCCACCCAATGAGGTCACATATCGCCCCTTTACGCTTCACACCCTCGAAGTTCCTCAGCTCATTAGCCAGCGATTCCAGATCTGTTCCCTCTTCTGGTTTCAGGTTTTGCATACTTTTCCCTCCAATTCTTCTAATATTCCTCTTATCTCACCTATCTCTTTTATCCGAAAGTCCACAATCTCAAATATCTTACCCTGCCTATCTGCCTCTTCCTGTAACGATAATACCGCTATATCTGCTTCACAAAGCGCAAGATAATCGTTCCTATCGTCACCCACCATCATCACCTTGTGATTCCGCTTCAACTTCATAACCAACTTGCACTTATCCCCGGGCTTCAACATACCAAAGATATTCGCAGGCGGCACTTCAGGTAAATATATCGCCATCTCTTCGCCCTCTATCCGATCTCCAGATGCTATATATATCGCGATGCCCTTCTGGCTCAACGTTCTAAGGAGTTCGCGCGTTCCCGAGAAGAATTTTATGCCACCTGCGATGACGTATCTTATCGCACCTGCTGTCATATCGACAATCAATCCTACCCCGATCACAGGAAGAATATCGCATCGCCTCAAAAAGGACATCGTTTCGTGTATATCGCCCAATTTAACTCTTTCATCCCCTAAAATGGTTTCTACCACTTCACTGTCACTAATCCCTTTTGTTTTATATACCACCTTAATTTCTATTTCTTTCTCCCTCATCAAGTCGGCTAACATTTTTGTGGCGGCTTCTTTTTCCATTGTCTCCACGTATTGCGTCTTTAAAATCACCAACGCACCACTTTCAAACCGGTCCGTGATTGTCAAACCCGAAACCCGGGTGCGCTTCGCGATTCCTCTATCCATATCCTTCATAATCCTGGAAGGTGCATATAAGACTCCGGCACCGTCAAAAACAACCGCTACGTCAGACACCATACACCGCCCCCTGTACCTTTTTTATATCCATAATATTGCCCCTGATAGACTATTATTATATGCTACGGTAACACGTTATCAAAGATAGCGATTGCAATTGAAATAGGTATAGTAAATTAAAATTTAGATACCATTATGTTAATGAATATTGTATCATATCACCCTGCGGGATAAAACAAAGGCGAAGTAAAAATGATGCAAGATCTGGTAACAGAGAGGTGGGAGGATTTTCTGAAGAGATATTGCTGGAACGACCTTATAGATCTTTCTAATTCATACCCGGAACACCGTAGTTTGTTTGTCAAATTCACCGATATGGACCTATACGATCCGACTCTAGCCGATATGATCCTGGAAACACCAGATGTCGCGATAGCTTCGGCAACTGATGCTTTAAGAGAGATGGACATGCCTACCGGAGTTACGCTTGACGAAGCAAACCTCAGAATAATAAATCTACTGAGAAAGGTAAAGATACGGGACATCCGGAGCGGGGACATAGGCAAGCTAGTGGCAATAGAGGGGATGGTGACAAAGGCGACAGAGGTGAGGCCGCGGGTGGTAGAAGCGGTATTTGAATGCCCGTTTTGCCACCATATCTTCTCGATATTGCAAAGTGGAAGGCAATTCAAAGAGCCGATAGAGTGTCCTCAGGACGGAGGATGCGGTAGGAAAGCGCGGTTCAAGTTATTGGTGGAAAAGTCAAAATTCGCAAATGCGCAGAAGATAAGGTTACAGGAGTCACCCGAGGAACTAAAAGGCGGCGAATTACCGCAAGCGGTAGATGCTTACCTCGAAGACGATATTTCGGGCGAGGTCACACCCGGAAACCGTGTTATTATTACTGGTATTCTCAGGTCATATCAGCGTATGACACAATTCGGTAAGTCTACACCGTTCTTTGATATATACTTAGACGGTAATTCGTTGGAGCTGAAGGAGGAGGAATTTGAAGAGATTCTGATAACCGAGGAAGATGAGCGTAAAATAAAGGAGCTGGCGAGTCAGTCGGATGTGTATGAGAAGATCATAAGAAGCATTGCACCTTCCATATATGGTCACGCCGAGATAAAAGAGGCAATGGTGCTGCAATTGTTCTCGGGCATCCCAAAGGAGTTACCAGACGAGACGAGGATACGTGGAGACATACACATACTCCTGGTTGGCGATCCGGGAGTTGCTAAGAGTCAACTGCTCACTTACTTAATACGGTTAGCCCCTCGCGGCTTATACACTGGTGGTAAGAGCACTACGTCTGCAGGACTGACGGCAGCAGCGGTTCGCGACGAATTTGGTGAAGGCAGATGGACTTTAGAAGCGGGTGCGTTGGTTCTTGCGGATAAAGGGATAGCCGCGGTAGATGAGATAGACAAGATGGAGAAGAAGGATCGCGATGCACTGCATGAGGCAATGGAGCAGCAAACGGTAAGTATAGCAAAAGCCGGTATAATGGCAAGGTTGAACTCCAGATGCGGCCTGTTAGCAGCGGCGAATCCTAAATTTGGTCGGTTCGATAAGTACACACCAATTGCAGAGCAGATAAACATGCCACCCACGCTATTGTCAAGGTTCGACCTGATTTTTACTATGATTGACATACCGAACGAAGAGCAGGACATGAAGACTGCGGAGCACATAATAGAGACGCATTACGCAGGCGAATTGATTGCACGATTAAAGAGTACAGGGAAAGTGGCGGCTGCGGATAAAGAACGGTTCGGGCAGGCGAATCAAATAATGGAGCCTGCGGTAGCGGCGGATTTGTTACGAAAATATGTGGCATGGAGCAAAAGGAACATGTTCCCGGTGATGACAGAAGATGCGAAGAACAAGTTCTTAGAGTTTTATATCGGACTTCGCGGGCAGGGCTATGAGGATGAAGAAGCACCCGTTCCTGTGACGGCACGGCAGTTAGAGGCTTTGATTCGGCTGGGCGAGGCGAGAGCGAGAGCTGAGTTACGTGATCAAGTAACGGCTGAGGATGCCGAACGTGTGATCGGTGTGGTTACTTATTGCTTGAAGCAAGTTTCTACCGATCCCGAGACCGGTAAGCTGGATACTGATTGGGTGGCGGTGGGCACGACCAAGACAAAAAGGGACCGGGCAAGGTCTATAAGAGATATAATAAAGGAGTTAGAGAAGGATTACGGCGATGAAGTGCCTGTGGAGGAGGTACTGGACCTCGCGGAGGAGGAGGGCATGGAACGTGATAAGGTAGAGGAGATAATAGACGTGATGAAGCGAGACGGTATATTGTTTTCGCCTTCCGGCGGTGTGATTAAGTTCGTGAGGTAGTTAAGGGGAAAGTTAGACCCAAATATACCTGTTTTTGGAATCTTTAATCACTAGATTTTTTCGTTGTAATGATTTTAGTAAACCCTTTAAAGCATCTATATCTTTGAAAACTGCTTTATCCACCCCCCGATATAGCTCCTCTATTGTAGCCCCCTTAACATCTCTTAGGATACTCTCTACACTAAAGGATCTGATTTTATTCCATTCCGCCTTAGCATCGTATTGGATGTCTCTAAACATCTCGTCTTCTTCCAACTGCCAAAATCTGTCTAAAAAATTATTTCTTGCATGACGGAGAAGATCTACATCTACCCTTTCTTTGCCTTCAGCTCTTGATAGCGATTTTGCCTCTCTTTTTAAGTTTTCCATACAATCTTTAACTTTCATCTCTGCTACAATGTTTCTACATGGTTCGGGCATCCTTTCACATAGCACAGCATCTATATCCCTTTCGAGTTTTCTACGATAGTTCTCTTCTTCCCGCTCGGAAATGCTTAGTATGGGTGTTTTTTGTCTCATATAAACATTTTGTAGCCATGAATCTTCGTCAACACTGTTTATTAGGCTTAGTACACCGTCAGCATCTACTAGCTCACTCAAATTGGGAATAGAAACTTCAAATTCAAAGAACTTGTGAAGCATTTCCTTATACAGTTGTCCCCTTTCTGTGCTTGAAGATTTTATCATTGCACCTAAAATAGAATATTCACCTCTAAAATCTGCTCTGTTTCTCTTTTCAGGTTCCATTACGCTGAAACTTGAACCTTCTACTGAACTTACATAATTCCTACCAGTAAGGATCCTTTCTGCAACGTGGATTGATATTCCATTGCTCATCACCATATATTTTCCACGTATTCCAGATTTTGGAGGGAAAAAAGACCTATATTCAGGAGGTAACATTATTTGCAGTGCTATATTTAGTCCTTGGGAAGAGTCGGGATCATCAAGAATGGAAGCTAAAGAGATGCCGCCTACACTACCTAAAACAAAAGGTGAACTTATAAGAGGTGCTCCTATTGATTCTGCCAAAGATTTTTCTACATTCGTAGTCTCCATTAACATTTTACTGATTATCCCTCTTTCAAATGGCACGTCTACGTATATCTCGCTACCATCTAATTCGTCCCAATCTTCCACTATTATCGCATATTCCCCTGTTGTTGATTTTGTGTGACTACTGAGCAATATAATCTTTTTGGAAGAGTTGATACGGACTAAAGAGTAATCGGTTGGTTTTTTAGTAGAAGGGAAAAATGCTATCACAGGATGAATAGGACAATTCCTGAGGGCTGAGAGCCCTTTGCAGATGTACTCGCCCTCTGTAAAATAAGTTAACCAACTGGCTTTGATTTTTATCGGTACCACGTAGTAGCGCACTTCATCTAACGATGCACGAGATGGAACACGTTTGAAAATCTGCATCCAATCGGCTACATCATTTATTCTCTTTCTTTCTGATTTTAAGAAGTCGGTATTGATATAACGGTCCCAAGGATAGCTCTTATTGCTGTGCTTTTTCCATAGATACCATTCTTAGCTCGTTAAATGTTGCATGCCCGCTTATTAAATTAATGATGAATTAGTTAAATAGTTTCCTTTCGCGTCAAATCCTTTTGCTATTCCTTTGTTTTGTTATTCAACTTTGACTGTACTTCATTTCTGAGCTATTTAACAGTAGGGGCAGCATAGTTATTGTCAGAATTAACTGACTCCACTATCAAAACTGGCAAAGGCTGGTCACAATCATCGTAAAATACAAATGTTTTTATGTAAAAACCTCGTCCTGAACATTGACTTTTTGTATCCCACAAGTACTCATGCGTAAATCTGTGTAATCTTGTGGTTGCACAAAATTGTAGCGAAGGCAGATGGACATAAAAGAAGCAGGACTATGCGAAGGCATATCAGAAGTGATAGCTACAACACGTTCAGCTTCTGGAGTGCCAAACGCAGCACCCATAGGCATTTTAACCCGCGAAGACATTTTTTTCGTAAAGCTATACAAAGGTTCGCAAACCATCTCAAACGTGCAGGTAAAAAATGAACTGGCTGCTAATGTAACAATGGACGCAGTTTTATTTGTGAATGCAGCATTCGCGACTTTAAGTGCGAACCATTTCTCGCTGTTTCATAGTTTCCCGGTGCTAAAAGAAGCGAACTCGTGGCTACTATTCAATTGCAACGTTCTAGAAGAAAGAAGAGAATATTTCCTTTTTCAACTGACTCCAATCGCAGTAAAATTAAATAGACAGGTAATGAGGGCGATAAACAGAGGTCTTAATGCTGTGATAGAAGCTGCTATCCTTGCAACGCGGTATGGCATAATCGAAGATGAGCGCGAAAAAGCCGAGATGAAAACGATGATAGAACGTTATGGTGCCATCGTGGAGAAATGCGGTGGACACCGTGAGAAAGAAGCGATGAGCGTTCTGTATGACTTTATGCGGCTTTGAATCTCGACTTTCTTTTCCGTCAACGCTTTTCTTTTCCTAAAAGAAAATGGTTGTTTAATCAAACGTCTAAAACGACTCTTGCGTGCCAGACTTCGTTCTTCTTTATCTCCATCATGTTATACGTAACGGCTTTTATTATTATGCCCGATACGTGTTTGTTAGGGTCGAATTTACCGCCTTTGCACTTTCCGTTTATACTAAAGTCGGCTAAACTCAGGTCAATATCGAATTGTTTCAATACCAGCAGCTCGGATTCAAATAAAAAAAGCAGCTCGTCCAACCAGTCGAACATCAAGCTGTAAAGGTCTTCGGCTTTCAGCTCTATTTCGCGTTCCTCGGTTTCTTCTATCTCGTCCACATCAGTCATAAAGCTGTAAGTGGCAACGGCCGCATTGGCAAAGAGCTCCTCGGGCGTGTCGCCATACACTTCGAAGCCTACATCTGAGGGATGTTCGATATATTTTATCTTAGTCATTTCACCTTTTAATATTCATCAAGACATTACAAAATGTAAAGTACCAGTGATGACTATCCAAGTTTAGAGTATTCAGGGGGGTAAACAAAGATGAATATTACAGAAGAAAGCATCACATCCGCGGAAATGGCAGCTCTGGACGAGAACTGCAAATTCTTTGGGCTTTTACCGTTACAACTAATGGAAAACGCCGGCGCTAATATTGCAGATGAGATACGAAAGCGATTTACAGCGAAAGGAAATAGCCACGCGAAACACGTAAAAGTAACGATATTAGCAGGAAAAGGGAATAATGGTGGCGATGCTTTTGCAGCGGCAAGGCATTTACACCAGGGCTATGACGTGAAAATCATATTGATTGGACGTTCAAAGGATTTGCGAACAGAAGAGACCAGCCGGAACTGGCAGATTTTAAAGGACAGCGGACATGACCTGACGGAAATAACCGATTCGTCAGAACTAAAAGCGGGCAAAACAGTTTTTGAGAGTTCGGATGTGTTAATAGATGCGATTCTTGGAACGGGCGTAAAAGGAAAGATACGAGAGCCTGAAGCTACTGCCATAGATCTGATAAATGCCGCAAAAGCATTTGTTATTGCCGTGGACGTGCCTTCGGGGGTGGACCCGGACACGGGCGAAGCGGAAACGGCAGTTCGTGCTAACCTCACTGTCACATTCCACCGCGCGAAGAAAGGCTTGCTAACTTCGGATTCTGTCGGTGAATTAGTGGTTGCGGATATTGGTATTCCCGATGGAATGGCACGGTTAACAGGTCCCGGTGATGTGCGTATGGTCGTGACGCGAAAAGCAAGTGCACATAAAGGCGATAACGGTCGGGTATTGATAGTAGGTGGCGGGCCGTTCTTTGGCGCACCCACATTAGCTGCGCTTGCTGCTCTACGGTCCGGTGCCGACTGGGTAACAATCGCAGCGCCGAAAAGTGTTTCTTCTGCCATCTCGTCAATATCGCCCAATCTGATTGTCCAACCACTTTCTTCTGATGTATTGGTAGAGAAGGACGTGCC
>JAYEOC010000129.1:0-6728 GCA_034722635.1 Methanobacteriota archaeon | reverse complement strand
CTATCTCCAACATGTTTGTTAGTCCCAAAAGTGTCTTAACTAATAAAAATTCGTATTCAATGTTACTCCAGTACACCAATAATCTTCTCACTCGCACTTCCATCGCCAAACGGATTCGCCCAGTTAACGGTTCTACCCAACATTTCCGTAGTTGCCGCTAAAATAGTTTCTGCTTTTGTACCCGCTAAGATATTAGAACCCACCTCCAGAGTCTCCGGCCGCTCCGTATTATCCCGTAAAGTAACACACGGAACGTTTAAAATGCACGTCTCTTCCTGCACACCACCGGAATCCGTCAGGACCAGTTTAGCTTTCGATTCTAATTGCAGAAACGAGAGATAATCCACCGGGTCAATAAACAAAATGCCTGTTGATTTCAATCCGAACCGATCCATCATCTTTCGTGACCTTGGATGAATCGGATAAATAACCGGCAACTCAAACGCACCTGCCACCTGCTCCAAACCTGATATAATACTCTCAAATCTTGCCTTCAAATCCACATTCTCCTGTCTGTGTGCTGTTGCCAGGAAATATTCGCCCGATACAAGCCCAAGCTCGTGCAACGGATTTGTTCGACCTTCACAGATACTTAAATTCTGGTACACGGCATCCACAACCGTGTTTCCGGTAACAACTATTCTTGCGGTTGGAATACCTTCTCCAAGCAATATCTGCTTCGATTTCTCGGTGGGTGCGAACAGATAATCGCTACAATGGTCTGCCAAAACTCGGTTTATTTCTTCCGGCATTGTCCTATCGTAACTTCTCAATCCCGCTTCTACATGCCCCACCTTAATGTGCAATTTCGTAGCGGCTAAAGCACCTGCAAGAACGGTATTCGTATCGCCTTCCACTAAAACCACATCCGGCTTTTCCTGTATCAGCACGTTCTCTATTTCACGTAATATCGTTCCTGTTTGTGCGCCATGCGAACCCGAACCCACATCAAGGTTGTATTTCGCGTCTGGTAATTCCAACTGCTCGAAGAAGACATTATCTAAATTGTACGTGTAGTGCTGCCCGGTATGCAGAATGAAATAATCTACAGCTCTTTTCGTGCATTCTCGTATTACCGGACTCATCTTTATTATTTCCGGGCGGGTACCTAAAACAATAGCTATCTTCTGGCTCATTTTTTGTTAGGCCTCTCCCAAAATACATTCATCATCCGTAAATGCCACGAATTCGGCTTTTGTATAAACCATCGTCTTAGCCGTTGAATACCCCGCCATCGCAATCACTCCCTGTGACTCAACTGATTGATTTAAGACCGCTTCAAGATACAGCACGATTATTTCTGCACCAAATCCTAACTGCTTTCCAACATCTCTTGCATCCAAATCATCGGTAAGAAATAGCTCTACTTCTACTCTATTACATAGCGCTAATGCTTGCAATTCACCTGCATCCAACTTCAAATCGACTTTGTTACGTACTTTCTCTATCTCTTCTCTT
This sequence comes from Methanobacteriota archaeon, assembly GCA_034722635.1. Classification (GTDB taxonomy): domain Archaea; phylum Halobacteriota; class Syntropharchaeia; order Alkanophagales; family Methanospirareceae; genus QENJ01. Next base: position 5,270 of record JAYEOC010000129.1, on the reverse strand, counting down.
GATACACCTAAAACTTCAATATTTTCAGCATTTCTCACTTCTCTTTCCCCAGCCATGCCTTCAGTGCAGACCTCTTCATAGACCTTCTTAGGGATATAAATCTTTGATACTATCTTCAACAATTCAAACTCTCCAATTTCTGCCAGATGTATTAGAGGTCCTGTATTGGATACTGCTTTATCCATGCAATCCCCACTCAACATCCGCTAAAACCGCTTCTCTTTGCCTTTCTGCAAGTCTTACAATATCTAGCCCTACGGATTTAATCGCCTCCGCTCTTGTAATCAAATTATTTAAATATTGCTCTAAAATTGTCTCCTGCCTGATTTTTTCGATACCTATCTTCACAGCATTCGCTATGATTGTGGTTACATCTTCTTTTCTTTCTTTAGCTAATGTCTCTAATTCTCTCAACACTATATCCTCCATTTTTCGTACCTCATCTTTAATAATTAAACAAAAATATATATTCACTCATACCTCACCTATCTGCTCTTCTCCTCTATCAGGATTACTTTCATTTCCGCTATCCTCTACGTTATTAATTGCACTATACCCATATAAATGTTGCGATTTCCGTTTAATCGCACTCCCGCATCTTCTTTACTTTTTCCTTAAAGCTGGTCACATAACACGCAATATAATGAGCATTACTCACTCATAACATGTCAAAAGCGTTATATACTCGTAGCCCACATATAGACTGCATGGCGAAAACAAGAATAAAGCGTGGGGAGCGCGTATATGTGTATGAGCGGGAGAACTACAGAGATAGTTCGGGCAAAGTAAAACATCGCAATACCCGCTATTTAGGTATCGAAGTGACAATAGATGGTGAAAAGCAGATAATTCCACCGAAAAAACGCTTCAAAGAGTTTGAGGTCACAAAATCGGTGAAATACGGCGACATAGCCGTCCTTTACGATTTGTTCACGCAATATGGACTTAGCGAGTTATTAAACGGATTGATTCCAAGGAGGGGACTACTGCCCGTGGGCGAAGTTTTTGCAGCGCTTGCAATCAACCATATAATCGATAGAGAAACTCTCAACAAGTTTTCCAAATGGTATCAGGACACAGAATTGGAAGAACTCACCGGCATCACATCCAAAAAGCTAAACTCCACCAATCTTGATGCTGTAATGAATACCTGTCGTAAAATAGGCCCTGAAGGTATTGTTGACGTGTGCATTGAGTTGTTCAACAAAATAAAGCATCTTGAAGCGGAATCGTCTACAATGATCTATGACATTACCTCCACGTATTTTTATTCGACAAAAATGCCTAAAGCACGACGAGGGTACAGTCGAGATGATAACAGCTTGCCTCAGATAAACATTGGATTGGTCGTGACGAAGAACAAAGGTTTACCCGTCCTTTTCAGGACGTATGAGGGCAATATAACAGATGTGAGGACGGTAGAACAACTTATTGCCGATGTTAAACGTGTAAATCTCAGCATTGATGTGATAGTCATGGATCGGGAGATGGTGTCGAGGAATAAAATAATAACACTAGATGGAGAGAATCTGAAAATGATTTGTGGCATCCCTTTAACGTCCAATGAGGCGAAAGAGCTTGTAATGCGCGACATATCCGAAGAAAATGAGTTGATGCGGCCCTCAGGTCTAATCTATTACGAAGACCTCGCTACATCGCTGTTTGGCATTCCAGGCAGGGCAATTATTTGCTTCAATCACAGTGATCTTGAGATAGAACGCACGGCACGATTGAAAAAGATAGGTATCGCAGAGATAAAAGTCGCTGAGCTCTTGTCTTCGCAGACAGGTAACGAAACTATGGCGAGTTCGGAGAAAGAGCTAAAGGAGGCAATCCGAGGAGTTTATGATTATTTTGTGATAAAAAAAGACGGTAATGAAATAACAGTAAATCCGCACGCAGAGAATCGAAGAAAAGCACGGCTTCGAGATGGTAAAAGCTTGCTTTTCACCACGAATTTTGAGAAAAGCGCATCTGAGATTATTGCCACGTATTTTGGCAAAGATGTCGTTGAAAAGATATTCGATTGTTCCAAAAACGGGTTAGATCTGCAACCGGTGAGGCATTTTGAGGAAGGGAATATTGATGTTTATGTTTTTGTCTGCTATCTCGCATATTTGACTCTGGCACTGTATAAGCATCATTTAGGCGTTACGGACTGGGCGGGTGTTGAAGATAGTCTGGATGAATTGGGTAGAATACGAAAAACCACTCTTGATTTTGGAAGCGAAAAGCAAGATAAAATTTCTGCGCTCTCTAAAGAGCAAAAGGAGATTATTGAAAAGTTGGGTTTTGCAGATGCGTTCTTCGGGTTGTAGCCTATACAACGCTGAAAGTCAGGTAATAACGTACTTTATGGCGAGATAACACTTAACCCACCCACAAACCCTTTCCTGTTTGAATCACGTATTTGCCTTTTCGTCCACCTGAGTTCGTAATGTGCTACCACACCGCTACAGATCCACAAAATTCTTTAGCAACTGCAACCCGTCCTCCGTCAGTATAGACTCCGGATGAAACTGCACGCCGAACACCTCGTAGTCCCGATGCCGAACCGCCATAATCTCGTTATCATCCAAACTTCGCGCCGTTACTTCTAAACTATTTGAAAATGACTCGCGACCGTTATCGTCAATCACTAACGAATGGTACCGCACAACAGAAAGCGGATTTCTCAACCCGTCCAAGACGCCTTCGCCGTTATGCGCCACTAAACTCACCTTGCCATGCCTTAACACGTGTGCATTTCGTATCACGGCACCGAATACATAACCTATACACTGATGCCCCAGACAGACACCCAGAATCTTTTTTGTTGTGTAATACCGCCGTATCACTTCGTTCGTGACTCCCGCATCTCGTGGCGTCTTCGGGCCCGGCGAGATGATTATATGCTCTATCTCTTGCTCTTCAACCAGTTTCGCGATTTCCCCCGCAGTCACGGTATTCTGCACTACCACAGGCTCGGTACCCAGCATACCCACGTATTGCACGATATTGTACACGAACGAATCTATATTGTCTATCACAAGCACGTTCATCTTCTTTTACCGCCTCCGCCGGACATACAGGCCAATAAAGCTGCGCCTTTACTCAACGTCTCATTATACTCACGTTCCGGATCAGAATCGGCAACTATGCCTGCACCTGCCTGGATATACACTTTACCTTGTTCGAATATCGCAGTCCGAATAGTTATCGCAGTGTCCATAGCACGATTAAAAGAGAAATAGCCGACACAACCGGAATATATACCACGTCGCGTAGGTTCTAATTCCTCTATTATCTCCATAGCTCGTACTTTCGGGGCACCGGATACCGTACCTGCCGGGAATGTTGCTTCTAAAGCATCGAACTCGTCCTTATCGGTTCTCAGTGTACCTACAACGTCCGTCACTATGTGCTGCACATGCGAGTATTTCTCGGGATACATGAATCGCGTGGGTTTCACGGTACCGAATTCCGAGACTTTACCGATGTCGTTTCTTGATAAATCCACAAGCATCAAATGCTCGGCTCGTTCCTTTTCATCGCTTAGCATCTCCTCTTCCAGCCGTTTATCCTCGGCTTTATCACGGCCACGGCGTCTTGTTCCAGCTATCGGGCAACCCTCTATTTTCCGGCCGGTGTTCGCATTGTTGCTCGCTCCAGAAACCCGCACCAGCATCTCAGGACTCGCACCCACTATCTTGCGCTCGCCGAAATCTAGTAAGTACATATACGGTGACGGGTTCACTTCGCTTAACGTTTTGTAGAACTCGAAATGTCCTTCGGGCGCAAAGTCGGCTTCCAGTCGTTGCGAAAGCACGACCTGAAATATGTCGCCGGCACGTATGTAGTCCTTCGCGATTCTCACACTGCGTTCATAATCCGCTTTTTCCTGGTTTGACGAGAACTCGCCGGATACCGAAATATCACCCGGATTCGCGGTTACTTCCGCATCACGCAGTAACTCTACCAGATTCGTGCATGTCGTTTCTAAATCCGAGCCGGCCGTTTGGGTTGGGCTATCGCAGAATTCGTTTGATATAATAAACGCTTTCTTCGCACGGTGATCCACAATAACGTTCTTGTGCGTGAGCAGGAATTCACAGTCCGGTTGCTTCAATGTGTCCGCGGTGCTTTCGCCAACATCCACCAGATAGCGAATGAACTCGTAGGAGAGGTAACCCACAAAACCGCCTATGAATCGCTCTCGTCTCAGCTCGTTTTCTAATGTTAACTCGTTAAGGAACGCTTTTATCAGGCTTAACGGAGTTATGTCTCCTTGCATCTTCACAGCATTAGTCACGGCATCCGCGTGAAACGACCCGTAAGACTTTGTTTCCAATACGCGGTCCTTCACAGCGAATTTAAACGCGGGATCGAAACCGATAATTGAATATCGCGCCACTTTCGCGTCTCCTTCTCGTGACTCCAGTAAGTATGTATCGCCGTAGTCCGCTTCTTTCCTCAAAATAGCGTATATCAAACAAGGGTTTGCAAACGGTATCTCTTTACATGTCTGTATAACGAACATTGTGCATCATAAATAGATGGTAACGTACATATAAATACTTTGACGTATAAATGTGGTGGATAGATCATGGTATTTGTTGCGGTTTTATGTCTGTCCACACGATTACACTGATTTTTTATGTGCGGTTTGGCTTCATCCCAAAAGTCAACATAGCAGCAAGGATACCGTAGAAAGTATTATTTGGCAATTCTAAAATACAGAGTAGTTTTCCATGTTACTATAACCCAGCGTCTTATGACTTGTGACAAAGTCGAATAAAAGAAAACCAGCATTAGAAAAGGATTAACAGGGTTTTTTCCTATTTTTACAAATTGGTAACTTTTCACCCTGGCTAAATGAGCGATATTGTTGATTCCTGTCGTGGAGAGGTTTAACAATTACCGTAAAACGGCATATATATCTTTAAATCCGAAAATAGCTTACTTTACCGTGTGAATCCGTAGGATACTGCTTTTAGAAGAAACAAAACCTGATTTTTCGACAGTAAACGAAAGCAAAGTAGATTCATCAATAGAGCGTATACGCTAATGGGAGCAGTTTTAGGATTCACTGTGGCTACCAGATAGAAATTACTGGCAGTCCACCCAAAGCGGGATTCCCAACTCCTCTGCCTTCTTAATAGATAGTACCCATTTGATATTATACGCCAATACCTTAATTGCGAGTTCTCTCCGCTTTAGCCAACCTTTTATGCTTTTGATGTCAGAGCCCAAACACCGTTTGATACTTGAGAGCAGAGAAACGGCTTGCC
>JAYEOC010000128.1:0-6784 GCA_034722635.1 Methanobacteriota archaeon | reverse complement strand
CATTTAGTTTATCATTTTTAAATTAAGTAGGAATAGGTATTAAGCAAACGCAAAGCTAAAAGGTGTAGATACGAATGGAAAAAGCAAGTATCGGCATAAGGTTTGTATCGTATGTCATAGACGCAATTATTTTGAATCTGATCGGCTATGCTTTGATGTTCATTGCTATGACAAGCGGTGTTGAGTACAGGGTTGCATCTTTTATCGGATTACCCATCTCGATTGGGTACTTTACTTATCTCTTCGGTAAGGGGCAGTCACTCGGTATGCAAGCAATGAAGATAAAGCTATGTGGAACAGATGAGACCTATCCGATAGGATATAGAAAAGGGTTTCTCCGCGCGGTTGGTATGATCGTATCCGGTCTGGTAGTAGGTATGGGCTACCTTTGGCTCTTGATTGATAAAAATAAACAAGGCTGGCACGATAAAATCGCGGGTACGTACGTTGTGGTAGCGTAAAGCCTAACAAACCGTCGAGGAGGGTACGGTTGGCTTTCCGTCGTTTCGTTTTGCACCAGCTCAATTTTGATGCAATAAACTTCTTAATAAACTACCCTATTTACAGTCTATTACATAAACAAAAAATAGATATAAAGAGTAAGCTAATAAAATCTGTGCCTCGGTAGCTTAGCCTGGCCGAGCGGCTGATTTGTAATCAGCAGGTCGAGGGTTCAAATCCCTCCCGAGGCTTTTAGGAAAGCACTTTGTCCCGAAGTATTCGTGCTTTCAACATATCCCAAACACGTCTAACTCACGGCACCAACCCCGGAAACCACAACCCTGCCTCTTCCTCCAACCCGAACATCACATTCATATTCTGAATTGCCTGCCCGGAACCACCTTTAACCAGATTGTCAATTGCCGAAACCACAACAACCCGATCGCTATTCGCCTCTACGGAAATACCAATATCGCAGAAGTTAGTACCCCTTACAGAACTCAGTGACGGCGTACCCTCTCTGAACCGTACAAATCTATTACCCGCGTAAAACCGCTTGTATATCGCTTCGAGTTCCTCACGTTTTTTTTCTGCTGCTAAGAATACATGCGCGGTGGTAAGTATGCCCCTTATAGACGGGATGACATGCGGCGTAAAACTTACTTTCACACCCAACTCGTTTCTCATCTCGGCTACATGCCGGTGCACCGTAATCTTATAAGGGATGATATTCTCCGCAAGGTTAGGGAAATGAGACGTTTCAGACGGTTCCGCACCCGCACCCGTAATCCCGGACTTCGAATCGAATACTACCTGGCTCACCAGTCCCATTTTCACTAATGGTGCAACCGCAAGTATAGCACCTGTGGGATAGCAGCCCGGATTCGCAACCAAATCCGCTTCTGCTACTTCGGGATGCAGTTCCGTCAGCCCGTATACCGCTTCTCGCTCCTCTTTGTCCTTGTGTTTACGTTTGTAGACCCGCTCATATTCCGCCTTCTTAAGCCGGTAATCCGCACTCAAGTCTATCACTGTCACGCCTTGTGCCATTAACCCCGGCACGTAGTCCATCGCCGTTCCATGAGGCACAGCCACGAACACCACATCGCTTCTTTTTGCTATCTCTTTCGTATCTACGTCTTCGTATTCGAGTTCTATAAAAGGAAACAGGTGTGGGTACACCTTGCTTACCTTCTCGCCTTTGTATCTCCGTGACGTCACTACCGATAAATCTACTTCGGGGTGCATCACGAGCAGTCTTATTAACTCAATACCCGTATAGCCCGTTCCGCCGATTATACCTGCTCTTATCATTTCTGCCTCTTAATATAAGGAATCAACCCGCCGCTATCCAATAACTTCTGCATGAATTCCGGTAGCGGGTTGTACTTGTATTCTTCGCCTTTTGTACGATTCTTTATCAGCCCTTCGTCAAAACTTACCTCTACTTCGTCTCTTTCTTCTATCCGGTCGAATACGTCCGCCTCGACTAACGGCAACCCGATATTAATAGAATTCCTGAAGAATATCCGTGCAAAACTCTTTGCAATCACGCAACTTATACCCGCGCCGATTAAAGCTCGTGGCGCATGCTCCCGCGAACTACCACACCCGAAATTGTCGGCTGCCACGATAACGTCACCTTCGTGCACTTCTGTTGCGAATTCCGGTCTTACTTTTGTGAACGCATGAGCTGCCAGTTTCTTCGCGTCTCCCGTAGTCAGATATTCCGCCGGGATTATCTGATCCGTATCTACATTATCCCCAAATTTCCATGTTTTCGCTGTCATGTCTAATCTAAGTAACTCAGAAATCGGTCATCACCCTGTACTGGTCTATCTCGTCCTTCATCAACCTCAAAAACCGGCGGCTTACTCCTTCTACATCCTTGGTATTCGTTATGCCGCGACCCACGATTAAAATGTCAGCACCGCCTTCCAGCGCTTCCGGAGCGGTTTCTTCCCGTACTCCACCAGCCACTGCTACCAGTACCTTACCATCTATCTGTTTTATCTCGTTGATATTACCCCAGGCATGCTGCTCATCCTGTTCCACATCTATCGCACGGTGTAATTCTATTACATCCGGCATAAACCCGCTTTTGTGCAATCCTTTAATCACTTCTATCGGCTCGGCAACGTTCAACATATCCAGGCTGGAATAGATGCCCGTCTTTCTCGTTTCTGCTATCGCCTTTTCTATCGTCTGATGGGGCGCTAAGCCTGAAATTACTACGGCATCCGCACCGGCATCCGAAACCATCCTTACCTCTAAGTTGCCAGTATCAAGCGTTTTCAAATCCGCAATCACGAACGTTTCGGGCTTTATCGCTTTTATCTTTCCTACTATATCTACCCCGTATCTCTTTATCAGCGGCGTACCGGCCTCTATAATCAGGTGGTCGTTCCTCGGTAACTCTTCCACTACCCGTCCAATGTGCTCCCAATTCGGGATGTCCATAGCGACCTGTAAATATGGGGGGTCCCATAACTTCGTCACTTTCATACCCAGTGACGGGTGTCTCGACCTGTCTTTCTCATACAGCACCTTCTTTATATCCGGGAATCCATCCATCGCACGTTTTATCGCTAACTTCGCAGCGCCGTAATTGAACCGGTAGATCCTATTATAATCATTCGCATCGGGATGCAGGAACACGCTTACGATTATCATAAGCTCCTCTGCTTTATCTTCCTGTAACACCCCTTCTTCCACAGAATCCGCAACTGCTTTCGCTATTGCACTCTGTGCAGGTCCGAATATCTTCTCCGCATCCTTCATGTTCTGCACGGTAACCTTCGGCACGATCAGTGTAGGTGGCTTGACCGGTAGATTTGGTCTTAACACCGCAAATATCGGCGTGTGCCCCACTGACAACTGACTGATTGCATTCGTAAATGCTGCACCCACAGGCCCGTACTTGTCCCCTATCATCAAATCAATATGTGCTACTTCCGAACCTTCTCCTACCAACGCTTCGCCCACATACATAGCAGCTTTATCACTCACCATTTTTGTTTTCTCTCTATTACTTTATCTTATCCTATTTTATCCAACGCTTCTCGCACTTTAGGCAACAGCCCGATTTCAAGCTCCAACTGGTGAAACCCCGGTCTTGGACCGCCCTTTCGTGTAGCCCGACACACCCGCGTGTCTCCGATAGGAAAACCGCGTGGTTTAGAGAAAATGCCGTGCTCATCCATATGCCTCACTTCTCGCACTATCGCCCTCACTATCTCCGCTTCGCCCTCTACTAACGCACCATAACACGTCTCTTTTAGTATAACATCCGCACTAGCGATGCCCGCCACGTCTTCGCTAATTAAAGACAGAATCCGGCTCTTCATCTGCGCAGGTGTTATATCAGAATCCGGTGAAATTAAAATTAGTCTTGTTTCAATGCCCATTTCCCTTTCTCCTTTTTTTGATGAAACTTCCTTCTCAATGACTTTTTCCCCCTTTTGTTTCCTTTTAGCACAGGTTTTCTTCTTTTGTGAAAAGGAAAAGTGCGGATGGGCCCGCGGAGATTTGAACTCCGGGCCTCTCGGTTATCAGCCGAGCGCTCCAACCAGACTAAGCTACGGGCCCTTCTTATTTACACCTCTTCTCCTAATTTGCCATTTCTATTTTACCCTATCCTATATATCCAATGTTTTGATAACGCATAGTCCTTTAAGATTTAAGAATTGTTTTGGAAAACCTTTTCTTTTATGAACTCCTATCCAATATTGTTTAATGTGTACACCAAAAAGAAGATTTACATAAAGAAGTACAACAGCGGCTTGAACGTACTGGTAGCCGTATGCGATGAGGAGTTGGTAGGGAAGAGCTTTGCCGAAGGTGAGTTCACTCTTACGATTACAGCAAGTTTCTACAAGGGCGAAGCCGTAACAGAAGAAGAAGTGGTGGATTCGTTGACACACGCGGACATCGCGAATTTAGTGGGTGCAAGAGCGATTAAATGTGCACTGGACAATTCGTTTATCGAAGAGACCAATGTGATTTTTGTTGATGGCGTGCCACACGCGCAGATGGTGAGGATGTGAACTCAAAATACTGCTGACGCCTAACTACCTGTATAGACATATATGCCTATTAATCGCTTTCTACTTCCTTCATTACCGATAGGAAACGTCTTGATACCGCATCCTCCGCGAGTTGCATCACCGTATCTTTATCCTTTACACCACTGAAAACGCCCAGAGGTAACTGTGCTGCGGCCATCGTAGCATGTCCCCCCGCGGATCCCGTGGAACCAAACGCATGGACAAACGCATCCCCTATATTTACCCTGATGTCCTTACTCCTGCCAGAGATGCAGATCTTATCCTCACATAGCCCTATCACTACAACTGTTGTGATACCTTCAAGTCTAAGCAAATAATCCGCCGCCAGCGGTATTGCATCCCGATTCGCCACGTTTCCCACGTTCGTGATTAAATAACTACCTTTTATCTTTTTATGTTGTATCGCACCACCAATCACGTTCAGCATCTCAGTGGACATCGGCGGCGTCTCTATCTGCTCTAAAAGGTCTTTACTTGCGGTTACGTGCAGAAATGCAGCAGCCGAGAAATCGGATGTATGCGTCTCTCGCCTAAATCCAGCCGTATCGGTTCTTATTCCATGCAAAAGTGCAGTTGCCAGCACTTTATCCGCGGGCACATCTAATTCCTGTAGATACCGCATCATTATCGTTGATGTCGCGCCATTATCTGTTCGTATGTCCATAAAATCAGCATCTACTTTTCCATTATTCACCGCATGATGGTCTATGATGATGTTTACTTTACTGCCCGGTGGTAACGGGTTGTTTGCTCCGGGAATGGCTGCATCTACCAGTGCCAGCTTATCATAATCCTTAAAGGCATCCTCACCTTCTATTCGCAGCATCTCTATCCCCAAGATGTTCACAAACGCGCGATTCTCATGATGCCCTATCTCGCCTCTGTACAATATATCCGCAGATACACCCACAGTTCTTGCTATGTGCTGCAGTGCAAGGGCAGAAGCTATCGCATCCGGGTCCGGGCTGTCATGAATCACAATTCCTAATTTACCTTTGCCATCTCCCCGCACCTTTATCGCTTCTAGCATCGAAGTCAATCCTTTTGCTTTACGCCGAAACTTCATCCGCTCCAGATAATCCATCGCCGCTCTCGCGGTTATATCAGGGATAGCCAGGATTACATCAACATCTAACTCTTTCAACGCTTCTTTGTCCACGGGGCCAATCGCTCGTACTGCTAATTGAGCATCAGGGAGCACCGCCTTAATATTCGCCACCGCTTCCCTGTTCGCCTTGCCATCACTGCTCAAGATGAAAACTACTTCCGGATTGCCTTCGGTCTTTACCACGTCAATCACACCGGGATCGCGTATGTCGCCGGGAAATGCAATTAAATCTTCTTCCTTCAGTAATTCTACTTTCCGCTCATCTATATCAACTATAACAATATCAACTCCGCGCCCTTCCAACTCTTTCGCAATCGCAGAGCCTATACTCCCACAGCCGAAGATTACTTGTATCACCTTCTCTTTCGATTTGTGCTCAATTCCGCTTCCTGTTCCCTCTTGCCCCATTCGCTCTATTAGATTTATAATACCTCACACTACATTTTCTTCATCACAAAAACAATACCGAGGATATATAATATACTTCATTGATAAACCATTCCTTCCTGCTTAATAATATGCAATATCGCGATTGGGAGCCAACATACGAGGAAATTTTAGCGGATTTTGGATTTGACAGGGCAAAAGATGAAGAGGCAGCGAGGATAGCGGCTGAAATACTAATCCGCAGCGATAATAAAAGCGAGCACGTAGAGCAAGAGCTAGAGCGGCTTATAAAAGGTAAAGCGGCGACAATATGTGGCAATGCACCCTGTTTGGTGGGCGATATAAAGGAACAGGGCATTTTTACGGATTCTCGTGTTGTAATAGCGGCAGATGGGGCTACTTCTGTACTTTTGCATGAAGGCATTATGCCGCATATTGTGGTTACCGACCTTGATGGTAATGTTGCGGATATTTTATATGCGAACCGGCTCGGCGCGGTAATTGTTGTGCATGCGCACGGGGACAACATAGAGCTGCTGAGAACCGTTTTACCAACGTTACGCGGGAACGTGATCTGCACAACGCAGAGCAAGCCCATACATAAAGTTTACAACTTCGGTGGGTTTTCGGATGGTGACAGGTGTGTCTTTCTTGCGAAGGAGTTCGGAGCTTTGGAACTAGTGCTTTTGGGTTTTGATTTCGAGGATACAGAGGTTAGCGCGAGAAAGAAGAAGAAGTTGCAGTGGGCGAAGCGGTTGATTGGTGGTGTTTTGTGAAGTTT
>JAYEOC010000127.1:0-23088 GCA_034722635.1 Methanobacteriota archaeon | reverse complement strand
CTTTAACTTTCGGAACCGCTGCCCAATACGGAAAGGGTTATGAGATGCTTGAGCGGTATGAGGTGAAAGTCTCACGTACCGTTCTGAGATGAGAAGGGGCGGGTAACCGCCCTATTCTTAATCTGCGATCTCCGCGTTGATAAATCGCTGGTTTTTTCGATTGTGCCCTGTGGTCGGAATTTTGCAAATCATGGCTAAACGCGAGGAAGGGGTTTACTGGTATGAAAAAGCGTTTGGGTGACTTATGCGATTACATACCCTTAAAAGCACATACACACAACTAAGAGCTTGAAGAAGGAACGAATATTGAAATGTGAAATCAAGCTTCCACTACGATCGTACCTGCCGCCATATCGCCTAACCGCTGCTTCTTCTCTGATACGAGTATCACAATAAAGCCCACCAGATAGAATGCAATACCATCAATGATCCTTAGTATCGTTCTTATTAGAGCGTCCATGAACGATGGCTGGTCGCCATTTTCCTTGACTACTTTTATGCCCATTATTCTCTTGCCCAATGTCTGCCCTGTGGTTCCCTCGAAATATGTGAAGTACAGAAGCCACACAAGCACATTCAGTAGCATAAAAGACACAAAAAAGGCACTACGGGCTGCAAAAAGTTGCGCCGGGTTACCCATAGCCGAAAGTCCAGCCAAAAGTCCGAGCGGTAAAGCGATGATAACCACGACTAGCGATAGAATTATCAGATCTACTATAATTGCCACTATTCTACTTCCGAGATTCGCATAATCCGACATAGTTTTACCGCCTCTTTCTTACATTATTCTTTTTGTTTATAAACTATTCGTTGCAATGCCGTTTCAAGACGAATGTAAGGCGGCGTTCAAGAATGGTTATACGAGCTTTAAGTAGAATTTGTTATCCCTATTTTCGACAGAAAGATAGGAACGGTCTTTCGGAAATGAAAGGAATGCGCAAAGCGTATCCGGTATTTGCCCCTGAAAAAGGCCGGAGCTGGGATTCGAACCCAGGTCTTGGGATCCACAGTCCCAAGGGATAGCCTCTACCACACCCCGGCATCTATTTATATTCTTTAATCGGTTTATGGTATAAATTAGTTTATAATTTTTTTTTCTTCTAGAATCAGTAGCTATGCAGACGCGGGAAGATAAACAGTCAAACATTTGTAGAGCCGCAAGCAGCAGGTCAGAGAAGTACCCTTTTAACTGGCAAATGGACTCAAAACAGGCTATTTCAGTTGCTATCGGTTAACTACCCGTGTTGAACACTGCACGATAAAACGCAAATTCGCGACTCAAAGAGTCAACTTTATTCTTCTTTATCCGGAAACCATGTGCTTCGCCTTCATATTCTATATATTCATGCTTAATCCCTCTTTCTTTGAGGTTTCGAGCTAACTCACGCGAGCAGTCCGGCGTCACAATTTTATCGTCTGTACCCTGGAAGATGATCATAGGTGCTTTTAACTTATCCAGATGATTTATGGGCGAACGTTCTTTGTATTTGTCCTCACCCCCCGGTAATTTCGCACCCACTAAATTGTCTGTGTATCGCGATTCAAACTTATGCGTCTGTTCCTCTAACGTAATAAGATTGCCAATACCATAATAACTTGCCCCGACACTGAATAGATCAGGATACCGGGTCATAACGCGCTGCACCATATAGCCACCGGCACTGCCGCCTCTCACTGCAACCTTAGCCCCATCCACCTTACCTACCGCAATCAAGTATCGTACAGCATCCGCCACGTCTTCCGCATCAATCACGCCCCAGCGGGATAGCAAATCATCCCTATATCTTCTGCCATAGCCTGTACTTCCTCGATAGTCTACGTCAATTACAGCAAATCCCGCAGAAGTCCAGAACTGTGTTGTAGCGGAAAAGACCGCTTTTGCACTACCTGTCGGGCCGCCATGCGCAATCACCAATAACGGTGGTTTATCCTCTTCAGGCGCTGTATATCGTCTATTTCGGGGCATATAAAGGAAACCATGAGCTTGCTTTCCATCTTTAGTAGGGTAAGATATGAACTCAGGCAGAGAAACATCTCCGCTCGTAAGCTCTATCCCGGAACTCGGCTTCACTTTCTTTAGTTCTTTGGACGTTATGTCTAAACAGTAAATGGCAAAAGACGTCTTAGCACTTGCGCCTATAAAGAACACTCTGCCTGAACCATCTGTTCTGATATTACTATAACTGGTTAAATCTGTTTCAACTACCGATATTGAGTTCTTCTCAGGATCCACAACGACCAGATAATCCGTGCCATCTTTGACCATTTTCGCTATTATTCGGTTATCGGGTAGGAACTCATAGTTACTCTGCCCAAATACCCAGTGCGGTTCACCGAATTCCGCCAGTTCAGATGTGATTTGCTCTTCGGTATCGGTATAACAATACAAATTCCACCAATTCGCGGACAGGGACTCATCAGCTACTACTTTATCCTTCACGTAGTATAGTTTGCCTTCGCCATCAAATCGCGGAAAGCAGATCGCGCCACCGCCAGCAACCCTCTTCACCGCATGCAGAGCATTGTTTTCAAACGTGCCCGTCATTAATTCTGTTGTATCCCAGGGCATATGGGGATGTTCCCATTGAAGCCATGCTACTTCCTTCCCGGTTGGCGAGAAAACAGGGTCAGCATAAAAATCACTACCTTCTGCGATTATCCTGGGCTCGGATACACCCCTCGTGTTTAAATCTAATACCGCCAGGAAGTTCTCGTTTTCCTTTGTCGTATATTCTTTCTCGTATACAAATAGGAGTTTCGTGCCATCAGGACTGACAGTAAGAGCGGCATATTTGCCTAAAGACCCGTCTTCATTCATTACCGGTGTGAGTGGCTGCGCTTCTGAAGTATCTTTTGACTGGTGATAGATACGCTGGTCGTGGAAATTAACAAAATAGAGGTCATTCTTGAATACTGTATATGCACCGCCGCCATATTCGTGTACCGTTGTCCGTACATTGAACCCCGGCGGGGTGATGTCTCTAACCACGCGGTCTCGTTGTACTACTACACATCTACCTTTTTCTTCTGGTCTCTGCTCAAGCCAATACGTGCATTTACCCTCTATGTGTATCTCGTTCAAGCTGATGCTGTCAGAAAAAACCGCTTCTGGGCTGAGGGCAGGTTCCCACTTAACAAAAGGTGTTTCTTTGTTTCGGGTCATCGAAAGCTAAATAAATTTATGTTGCTCGTGCCTAATAAAAGATCGTTTCTTTAATCTTCTTCATCTCGGGCATCTGGTTATAACAAATTAAGTGCCCTTGATTTTTATCATGGTCAAACGTGCACATAAATAATAAATAGAGGAAACATGTAACACTGAAGAAATTGTTAATATTTTAGGGTGGTTGATGATATGGAAGTAGAAGAAAAAAGGGTTGGTAATGTGGCGATATTAGCCTTGAACGGCAGGCTGGATGCGTATTCATCAAACGAGCTAGAGCGAAGTATAAGCGCACTGATTGATGACGGCAGCGTGCGATTAGTCGTGAATTTTGATGGCGTGGACTATATCAGCAGCTCGGGATTGCGGGTGATGCTAGCATCGCTGAAGCGGTTGAAGAAGGAGGAAGGCGATTTGAAATTAGCGTGTTTAAAGCCATATGTAAAAGAGGTCTTCGACATCGCAGGCTTTACACAGCTATTTGAGATCTACGAAGAAGAGGAAGATGCGGTAAATAGTTCCCGGGACGAGTGATCACAAATGAAGATAACGACCGCAGAACTGTTATTAAAGTATTTGGAAGGTGAAGGTGTCGAGTACATCTTTGGTGTTCCTGGTACATCTTTGGTTCCGCTTTACGAAGCTATAAACAAGCAAGATGCGATTAAGCCGATATTATCGAAACATGAAGAAGGTGCGGCATTTATGGCTGATGGATACGCGCGAGTAAGCGGTAAGATCGGCGTATGTTATGCAACTTCCGGGCCCGGCACTACAAACCTTGTTACCGGAGTCGCAAATGCGTATATGGATGACGTACCGCTATTAGTAATAACAGGACAGGTACCCACGAGTATCTATGGTAAAGGTACGTTTCAAGATTCTACAAAAGAGGGTGTTGATTCCGTCGCTATGTTCGACCCGATAACGAAATATAGTGAGATGATAATATCTCGATACAAAATGCCAGAGACATTGAGAGAGGCATTTAGAATCGCTTGCAGCGGTAAGAAAGGTCCCGTACACATCAGTTATCCCAAGGACATTATGGAAGCGGAAATAGAGGATGCGCTACTTCCGCCAGGTGGATATAAAGTCAAATCAGAGTATTTCGACCGGAAATTAGTGATAGACGCAACAGAGAAGCTCGTGACGGCAAAGAAGCCAGCGATGCTCGTTGGCTCTGGTGTGATTGCATCCGACGCAACCTTAGAAGTGCTTGAATTAGCAGAGCTGTTAAATATTCCTGTGGCGACGACACCGAAGGCAAAAGGTACATTCCCTGAGAACCACGCTCTTTCGTTGGGTGTTTTCGGTTTTAGTGGTTCGCCCGCGGCAGAAGAATATCTCATGGGTGATGTAGATGTATTGTTAGTGGTTGGCGCCAGCCTGAATCAACTGACGACCTTTTCCTGGGACCCGAAACTTAAACCAGGTGATTCGTTAATCCACATCAATATTGATCCGTCAGAGATCGGGAAGAACTATGTGGCGGACATAGGTCTTGTTGGAGATTGCCGTGCGGTGTTAGATGAGATTTCATTCCGAATTTTAAGAGCATTGCAAAAGCACGACCCGAGAGAGGATCGCCAAATCGAAGATATTGTTAAGTTCAAGCAGAGCGTGGGCATGTTCATTGATGAGGCGAAGATGTACTCAGAATCGGTACCGATAAAACCACAGACGATGATGCGTGAGATACAGGAATGTTTGCCCGAAGATGCAATTGTATTCGTGGATACAGGCAACCATATATGCTGGGCAATTCATTACATGCAATTCAAAAAGCCGAATTTCATTTCCGCCTTTGGTATGTTGACAATGGGCTATGCAACAGCAGCAGCAATAGGCGGAAAACTCGCCGCCCCTGATAGGCCAGTAGTTGCGATTGTAGGTGATGGCTGTTTCCAGATGAACGGAATGGAGATAGCCACTGCCGTGAACTACGATATTCCTGTTGTCTGGATAGTACAGAACAATGCGAAATTGGGATTGGTGCATGAGCTACAGCGATTCGCTCTTGGGGATAAGACAGTATCCACGACTTTTAAGCCGGTGAATCTTGCAAAGGTTGCAGAAGGACTCGGTGCAAAAGGATACAGGATAGAACGTCCGGGTGAGCTTTTGGAGATACTGCCGGAGGCGATCGAGCGTGCCGTGCCAACAGTGATTGATGTCATCATAGATCCCGATGAAGTGCCTCCGATAGACCGCTGGGTAAAAGGTGTGGGCGAACTCAGCACACGATTAGATTATTTGTAATCCTGAACTGAACTGAAGTAAACTGAAGTGTGGTACGATAATGGAAATCGCACTTAGCTCTTCTTTTTCTTTAGTAATACAATTATAGAATAAATGTAATAGATGTCAGTTATATAAGGTGAATTAAATGGCATATCCAATAATCGAGCTTTTACTTGTGCTGGTCGAGAAGATCTGCGTGATCGTGGTAATCGCCTATCTGATCACCCGCACCAGATATTTCAGAGAGATTCTGGATAAAAGATTCACGCTAAAAAATCGCGCTATTCTTATTTTGATCTTCGGTGCCGTCTCTATATTCGGCACCTACTCCGGGATAGCGATATTCGGTGCGATTGCAAATGTACGAGACCTTGGACCAATGATCGCGGGATTAATCGGTGGGCCGGTAATAGGCTTAGGTGCGGGACTGATAGGCGGCATACATCGGTACTTCTTAGGTGGCTTTACCTGCGTCCCCTGTTCACTTGCCACCGTGCTTGCGGGACTATTTGGCGGTATTATATATGTGTTAAAAAGAGGCAAGTTCATTGGCGTTCCCGGAGCAGTACTATTTGCAGTTCTTATGGAATCATTCCACATGGTTCTCGTTCTTATCCTTGCGCGCCCATATTCAGAAGCGGTTAAGGTAGTCGAGGAAATAAGCATACCAATGATTTTCGCCAATGCTTTGGGTATGCTCTTCTTCGCATACATCATTTCAAATTGGATAAGAGAGCGTGAGACGGCGGAAGAGCGCGATAAATACTTCGCGGAGCTGGAACGAAAGCGGTATGAATTG
Organism: Methanobacteriota archaeon; assembly: GCA_034722635.1. Lineage (GTDB taxonomy): Archaea > Halobacteriota > Syntropharchaeia > Alkanophagales > Methanospirareceae > QENJ01. Next base: position 16,882 of record JAYEOC010000127.1, on the reverse strand, counting down.
AAAATGGCACATGACATACAGCAGAGCTTTTTGCCTGATGCTATACCGGATTTACCGGGTTTCGAGCTTGCAGCACAGAATATTCCAGCGAAAGAAGTTGGCGGCGATTTCTATGATTTCATCCCTATCTCGGAAGGCAAGATCGGGCTCACGATTGCTGATGTCTCTGGCAAGGGCGTTCCAGCCGCACTGTTCATGGCGCTATCGCGAACGATAGTCCGGGCGAAAGCAACGCGAATTCCCGGAGTAGCAGAAGTAATACGCGATGCGAACAGTTTAATCGCGGCAGATGCGAAGTCGGGTATGTTCGTCACGTTATTCTATGCGGTATTAGATGTGAGCGCTAGGACTTTGACATACGTCTGTGCAGGGCATAACCCACCGGTGATATTCAAAGCGAAGACAAAAACTCTAATGCGGCTCGATGCGAAAGGGATCGCGCTGGGTGCAATAGCGGATATAGAACTGGAAGAGCGAACGATCGTACTGGACGAAGGGGATATAGTCGTCTTCTATACCGATGGTGTGACCGAGGCGATGAATAAGAATGAGGTGCAGTTTGGGGAAGAGAGACTCAATACGACTATTAAGGTGAATCAGAGATTATCTGCAAATGATATGCTAGAAAAGATAAATGCGGAAGTGTTAGCCTTCTGTGGCGATGTGCCGCAATTTGATGATATTACGTTAATGGTATTGAAGGCGGAGTGAAGATCACAAATGGAAGACCTCTTTGAACTCGAGATAGACTCGAAATTGGAGAACTTAGCGGTGATAGGTGAGTTCATCAGAGATGCAATGCACGAATTGGGGTTGGCGGATCGTAAGATATTTGGAGTTGAAATGGCTGTTGACGAGGCATGCACTAACATTATCAACTATGGCTATACCGTGGATGTGGGCCTGATTAATATTACCTGCCGGAGAAAGGACGAGGACGTCATAGTAGTAATCAAAGACCGGGGTAAGCCGTTTGATCCCACATCGGTACCTCCGCCAGACAGGGATGCGAGTTTAGAAAAGCGGAAGATAGGTGGTCTTGGTGTGTACTTTATGAAGACGCTGGTGGATGAGGTCAAGTATGAGTTTAGGGATGGAAAGAACGTGTTGACGCTGGTGGTGAAAGTTCACTTAAGTGATGACTAATCACAAATTTGAAATACTTATATCTTTATACCTACTACCTTTTACTAACCATGGAAAACGGATCAGTAACTATAGTGGAAGAAGAAGGCGTGACGCATAACAATCCGATTGTGATAGAGGGTCTGCCAGATGTGGGTCTCGTAGGAACCATCGCGGCTTCTTACATCGTGGATAAAATGGATTATGCTAAATTAGGCTACATTGAATCTGAGTTGTTTCCGCCGGTCATGGTGATACACGAGGGCAAATTGATAAGCCCTTTCCGTATCTACGGCAATGAAGATGTGGTAGTGGTATTATCAGAAATTGCGATACCACCGGACGCTGTTTATCCATTGACGAGTGCTTTAACTGATTGGTTCAGCAGTATCGGTGCAAGGCTCGTTATATCTGTATCGGGGCTACCGATGAAGAACCGGATAGATATAGAGAAACCGGAAGTGTTTGCAATTGGTAATAATGACGCTGCAATGAAGAAACTGGCGGCTAAGCAGATGGAACTGCTACAGGAGGGTTTTATCGCGGGTACCTACGCCGTAATGCTAAGGCAGTGCATGAAACGGAGGTTGAGTGCGGTTTCGTTGCTTGCACAGTGTTTTCCGGTATATCCGGACCCTGGTGCGGCAGCATCGGCAATTGAGGCACTCGATAAGTTTATAAATCTGGGCATAGATGTTAGCGAGTTGATGGGGCAGGAGGAGGAGATAAAACTAAAAGCCAGGGACCTCATGCGAGAGACCGCGCTATCGGCACCGGAAATGCAAAAGGGCGTGGAGCAGGATATGCCTATCATGTATCGTTAGGTAAAAAACAAATAAAGTGGTGACGTGAGATGAGTATAGAACGGAGGATAATTAAGGCGACATGGGGCTATAATGGCGATTTGGAGCCGTTATCCGAACTGGAAGATCTGGGTGATTCGATACAGGTCACCTTCGACTTGCCACGCGTAAAGAAAGAAGACGTGGAGATAAATCTGACAGAGGATTGCATGGAACTGAAAGCGAAGCTGTGTGAGTCGGTTTGCTGGGAGAAATGGGGCAGTATCCAGAAGAGACTAACTTTTCAGACGTTCCAGAAACAGATAAAGTTGCCCGTGCATATAAACCAGAAAGAAGCATCTGCTTCGTTCAAAAACGGTGTTCTCCGGGTTATAATACCAAAACTGCGTGAGAAGGTACTTATACGTATAGACTAATCGTAAGAGTGGTGTATCAGCAAATTTGAGCTTATCTAACCTGCCTCGAGTTTCGTATAATGTCTATTGTTTCTGTAATTCGGTCATGTAGCAATTGTAAAATCTTCAAAGTTTCTATCTCTGGCGTTATCTCATAACATACACCTGGGCATGATACTATTCTAAAAGTACCGATAGGTCTAAACGCTTTTAAAAAACCATAGTCCTTTTTATTGGCGGTCCTCGAGGTTAGTTAAACAGATACCACTTATCCACACACCCGAAATCTGGGAAAATAAAAGTATAAAAGTGTTATCGGTAATTACCTATATTGTATAAACAGTGTGAAAGGAACGAAAGGAGCAAAAGGGACATGAAATTCGAGCCGCGACAGATGAGAGAAGATACGAGCACTGATTTTGAAGCTGCATGGCTGGCTGGCACGAAATACGCAGGTAACAGGGGACGTAACGATGATTATCCGAGGTCGCTGATGCGGTTACGTTTTGGAAAGCCACATCCGGTATTTGAAACAATACAAAAGCTGCGCGAGGCATATCTGCGGCTTGGGTTCGAGGAAGTCATGAACCCTGTGATAATAGACGAATCAGATGTGAAGAAACAATTTGGAAAAGAAGCACTTGCCGTCTTAGACCGCTGCTATTATCTCGCGGGCTTGCCACGTCCGGACATTGGCATTTCTGAAGAGCGAGTGCAGCAAATGAACGCATGTTTCGATAGCGATTTATCGAAAGAGCAGGTAGAAGCGCTCCAGGATACGTTGCACCGGTATAAGAAAGGCGAAGTAGAGGGCGATGATCTGGTGTACGAACTAGCAAGTAGTATGGGTGTGGCGGATATGGAACTAACGAAAGTGCTGGATTCCGTACTCCCGGAATTCAAAAATCTTGCGCCTGTACCTTCCAAAAGCACGTTACGAAGTCACATGACCTCCGGCTGGTTCCTGACGCTAGCCGAAATATGGGATAAGAAACCATATCCAATAAAACTATTCTCGGTGGATAAATGTTTCCGTAGAGAGCAGCGCGAAGGTGAAATACGGCTTCGTAACTACCATTCCGCATCCTGCATCTTATGTGACGAAGAAGTAAGCATAGATGACGGCAAGGACATCGCAACCGGACTACTTTTGCAATTCGGATTCGAGAACACGAGATTCCGGGAGGACGAAAAACGCTCGAAATATTACATGCCAGATACGCAAATAGAAGTTTTTAGCTATCATCCACAAATTGGTTGGGTAGAAGTAGCTACTTTTGGTATTTATTCACCCACCGCGCTGGCGCAATACGACATCCCTTATCCCGTGATGAACATCGGGTTGGGAGTAGAGCGGTTGGCGATGATATTGCACGATTCCAAGGATGTGCGGGAGTTAGCATTTCCACAATTCTATGCACCCTGGGCATTGAGCGATACCGATATAGCGGGTATGGTATCTCTGGAAAAGATGCCGAGCACGGTCGAAGGCGCAGAACTCGCAAACGAGCTCGTGCGTGTATCGGAAGAGCACGCGAAAGCGGAATCACCCTGTGAGTTCCTCGCATATCGCGGACCACTGTACGGCAGCGAAGTCGAAGTCCGGGTGACCGAACAGGAAGAGAACACGCTTTTATGCGGGCCTGCGTATCAGAACGAGCTCGTGGTACACGAAGGTTCGATATTGGGCATACCGCGGACGAAGAAATGGGCTAAGGTGTTTGATTTCGGTGTGCCCGCAAACATAAGGTTCCTGGATGCTTTCGCTGCGCTTTCTGCATATGAACTGGAACTGTGGGCAAAAGAAGAGCAGACCGATGCTGAGAAGAGTATACGGGTGAAGATAGTGCGAAGCGGTGCGGATATAAATATAAAGATAGACGAACTTGCGATGCGGTATATCACGTCACGGAAGAATAAAATAGATATGCGTGGTCCTGTATTCATGAATGTCGTTGCTAAGAAGAGTTGACCAGGATTGCGTGTGGGTAGTTGGTTGCATAGCACAGTAAAGGGGCGATTTCAATGGTAACGACCCGGAATTTGAAAACAAGCCTATATTATCAAAACCTGCGCCCTGCTTAACGCTACTTTTGGTGTTTTAATGGGTTTAAATCCGGTGGCTACCGCTTTAGTTATGGTCTCTTCAAATGCCTGTTTTGAAACGTGAAAACTTGGCTCTATGATAAAAAATGTGCCACCGGGTTTTAGTATAGAGCACATTTCTGCCAGGAACGTTTCTTGATCGGGAACTTCATGAACCATGTAAAAAGCAAAAACAAGATTAACCTTTTCTGTAATACCTATTCGATTTTCGTCACATTTATGTAACTCAATTCTTGTTTCTATTTCCGTTCCCTGAATCTTGTTTTTTAATCGCTTGAGCATTCCTTCTTGCAAATCTGCCGCAATCACTTTGCCGGATTCACCAACCATTTTAGCTATTTCCACGGAATACAGTCCGGGACCACATCCCACATCCAGAACGACCATCCCCTCATTTACATATTCGCCTAAAATCTTATTTGGATTATGGAGCCATTTTCTGAATATATTATCAAGGCCCCTTGCATTTTCAACAGGGCACACTCGCTTATTTCTCTTTGCCATGTTATACTTTCCTTTTACAGCCCATGTTTTAATAAATCAATTGATATATATAGATTAGCATTAGCTTAACTTTCTTGTGGTATATACACTATATCACACCCGGAACCTCTGCCTCGTTCTCCGCTGTTGTCTTACTACCAATGTCCCTCTTACGGTCAAACACATATTCGAGGACAATCACAACTGGGCGGCATTTCACCTTGCGGGAAAAGATAACATCCGCGATATTGAAATAAACGGGGCACACAATATTCTTCACAACGTGTTAAAAAATTATGCACGTTATTCTATATTTTTTTATCACTGCTCGGAGATTTTACTATTGGCTAATCGAAACTTATACATATAGGAGATAGTGATTAATGATAAAAAGGCTGTTAATGATAGAGATTGTGATATTGATGTGTATTGTGCCGTTATCAGTTTTAGCAGCTACAATGCCGGATATAGCTTCAGAACCCTCGAATACTAGTCTGCTAACCACAGAACTAACAAACGCGACCGTCATGATCCCCGGGGACACCCCGGAGCCAGAACCTGTAATATCATTCCAACGAAACGAAATTCAGCAATTGATTTATGATCGGGGTTATAACTATACAGTCGCGGGAAACAGGATTACACAGCTTTCATACGAAGATCAAAACGCTCTTTGTGGGTACAAACCGATAACAGCACCAGAAGAAACCGTTCCTGAACGTGTCAGATTCGTTTCTAGTGTGCCACAGGTAAAACAAAAAACTGTAACAATCGCATCGCAGCCCCCTTCGTCGTATGATGCAATGGCTCTTGGATACGTAACTCCTGTTAAGAATCAAGGATCATGTGGTAGCTGCTGGTTGTTCGCATCAACCGCAGACTTTGAGTCACTGGCATTAAAAAATGAAGATGTGACGTTTGATTTCTCAGAACAGGAACTCGGAGATTGCAACATCTGGTCCTGTATAGGCGGATATGATTTCGGGAACGGCGGAAATGCGTTTATGACTGCTAACCATTTTACTAAGTACGGCTCGACAGATGAAGCATGCCACCCCTACGCAGCGGCATCACAATCCTGTTATGATTGCACTGCGCTCAGAAATGTGGATAACTGGCGGGTGATTACCGTAGCGGAGGGCGATACACAAATAGAGACGCTAAAAAATGCGATACAGAACTATGGGCCTGTGTATTCAACTATATATGCCAGCGATTCCGGATTCCGCGGTTACAGCAGTGGCGTCTATGAGTATTGGGGCACTGAAACAGTGAATCATGCGATAGAGATCATCGGATGGGATGATACGCAGTCACATTCTCATGGGACCGGGGCATGGCTGATAAAGAACAGTTGGGGGACTTCCTGGGGTGCCTCTGGTCCCTATCCCGGATGTGCATGGGTAGCATACGGCGCAGCAAACCTTGGAGATTACACGAGTGTAATCGCAAGCTACAAGGAGCCGGGGGATGTAATTTTCTATCATGATGAATGCGGCTGGATGGGGTATCAGTATGGCGGTTGGGGGCAAACAGCCTACGGGGCAGTGCGTTTTACGCCTTCACAAGACTTGACTTTAACAGCAGTTGACTTCTGGGCGGTAGATGGCAACATGGCATACGAGGTCAAAATATTCGACACACTTAACGCTGATTCTTCCGTTTACTCTTTTAGCGACCAACTTGGCACCACACAAACCGGAACCACAGATGAGGTAGGTTATTATTCGATACTTCTGGACACACAAGTGCAGTTGGTAAACGGGAACGATTTCATTGTGCAGGTAAAATTCACGAGTTCGGAATCCGACTATCCATTGCCAATTGACTACTATGCTGCGTCCTGGCTGCCTGCATGGTCGGATGTAGCCACGTTCTCAGGTGAAAGCTATTATAGTGCGGACGCTTCTCAATTTAGTTCAACATCATCTTATGACCTCGGAATAAGGGCAAGAACGGTAAAAGCATCGAGGGGCGATTTCAATGGTGACGGTGTTTCCGCAGATGCCGGTGATTTAGCAATGATGATAGACGCAGCAGTGGGCAAATACATACCTGACCTGAAATATGACTTGAACATTAATGGTATATTCGCAGATGCCGGTGACTTAGCAATGATGAAAGACGCATTTGAGCACAAGATAGAATTGTTATAAACCTTGATGTGGCACAGAAATGCTGTCTGAACTATTTAGGTGCACATTCAAGTTACAACCGCTCACACATCCAGCCGGAATATCTTGACCTCTTTACTCACATAAAACGGCGTGTAACCCTCAATAGACTGGTTAGTCCATAGCCGATAGTAGTTCGTCTGATTTGTGAGTTCGTTTTGCCCGACCAATCGCCCGTTATCATCAAATGTCATCCGGATTGACTCATTGCCGGGTGACAGATCATAACCCGTGAAATAACCCATTATAGCTGTCAGGAAAGCATCGTACCAAAATAGCATCAGGTACACCTCCGAGCTATTATGTTTCTGCTTGAGTGCACGAGCAATCTGCAAGCCTTCGTCCGGGTCCGTTGCCACGATGACTGCGGAGACTGCCTTTACATCCTCGTCAGGGAAGTACATCTGGTCAATCACGGGCCTACGTTTCGCGAAATACGCCAGTGAATTACCGTGATCCCACCAGTTGATGAATAGCGAATCCGCGGCTGTGTTGTTCTGGATGTACAAAAATGCTGCTTTCTTTTCTGGAGTGATGACGACATATCCGCCGGAATAACGCACTTCAGTTACGGAACAGATGACCGGGTTTAGGAATGCGATGACCATGATTAAGATAACAGCAATTGCCGCTAACTTTTTCCATACCGCCTTTTGCTGTTCCTGTCTCGCTATGGATTCTAATATGAAAGCGGCACCGATGCCAACCGATATGTACACAAAGATCGAGAACATATCCAAGAAATGCCATGCCCGAACTGCCGGAATCATGGTTGCGAGCAGTGCAGAAATGAGATACAAACCACTTCTGCTATCGCGCTTGTAAAGCCCATACGCACCAACTGCGGTCAAAGCAATCCCAACCAGCAGAAATGTACCAAAAAGTGATTCAAAACTTCCGAGTCCTGGCTGCATGAGGTCACCTGTGAATTTATAGACCAGGGGACCTTCTGCAAATCGCAGCATCTGTGCCGCTCTCATGATTTCCACGGGTCCACGCACCTGATAGAGAATCAGCGCTATTATAGTGCCAAAGAGCAATGTAAAACAGATGAAAACCCACGTCTTCGGTAGATACTTGCTATATCGTTTCATAGCAGTGCGATTAACAAAAAAGAAAACGGTTAGAAGTAGTCCATAAAAAAATAGTATCGCATGAATGATGAAGTATCCACCCCACGTGAAACCAGCGATGCCGATAAGAACTGCTGGTGCGAGTATAGAAACCAAATAGCTAGCTCGATCCTTGAATTTATGTGGGAACTGATTTTCAATTGTTTTTAGTGCGTGCCAAAAAACGACAACACTTAATAAGATTAGAAACAGCGAAAGAGCGTCATGGAAGACGAATCCTTTCATGGTTCGACCGATTAGAACCTGCGAAAATGACGCAAGCACACCGGCAATAACTCCTGCGGACTCATTAAACAGGGTCTTTGCAAACCAGTATATAACCAGCACGGTAGCTGCACCGAGTAGGGGTGGCACCAGACCCTCAGCGATAATCATGCTCGACTGCGCGAATTTGTACGGGATAAGGTCAATCAACCAGCCCACGAATGCAAGAAGATAAGCCATACCGGGCTGATATAACGGCGCTGAACTGAACGGGTCAGGAACGGCCGGGTGTCCAAAAGAATAGATATATTCTGCCTGCCGTGCCATATAAGCATCGTTGTCACATTTGGTCTCCCATGCACCACCCATAAAGCGTATGGTAAAGGCTAAGATAAAGAGCAAGATAATAGTACTTAGCTCTTCTATCTTCTTTCTTGCATTCATGGCTTCACACCTTTTCTTTTGTATATAAAATTTTTTGTATATAAAGTATAACTTCTACTTATTTAGGACGCAGATTCACACGGATTCACACGGATTTGTTTTCTTCTGCGTTAATTTGCGTGAATCAGTGTCAATAATCATTTTAGTTGGATCTTATGCTTTCTTGTTTTCTGTGTGTCCAAATGAGCTAAATATCTAAATTGATCACTTCCTTTGCATGCTCCTGTATAAATTTCCTTCTCGGTTCCACATCTTCGCCCATCAAGACCGTGAATATCCAGTCTGCTTCCGCGGCATCTTCAAAATTAACGCGTTTTATGCACCGCGTGGCGGGATTCATTGTCGTCTCCCACAATTGATCTGGATTCATCTCTCCCAGACCCTTATACCGCTGGATCTTCACACCCGTGTCTCCTTCTTTCACTTCCAAATCAGCCAGAACCTGTGCATATTCTTCATCTGAAAAGGCATACCGCGTCTCTTTTCGTTTCTTTACCATATACAACGGTGGCAACGCCACATATATGTGATTCGTGCTAACTAACTCCTGCATGTATCGAAAGAAGAAAGTAAGTAGCAGAGTTCTTATGTGCGCGCCGTCAACGTCAGCATCGCTCATTATGATTACCCTGTCATACCGTGCTTTTTCTAAATCGAACTCCTCGCCGATGCCCGCACCCAGTGCAGTCACGAGAGTTCGGATTTCATTACTCTTCAATATCTTGTCTAATCGCGCCTTCTCCACATTCAATATCTTACCACGAATTGGTAGGATCGCCTGAAAGTTCTTATCGCGTGCCTGCTTCGCGGAACCGCCGGCTGAGTCGCCCTCCACTATATATATCTCTCTCTTCGCAGGGTCTTTCTCAGAACAATCCGCGAGCTTACCGGGTAACGAATCCACTAAAAAGTCTTTCTTACGTACTATTTCTCGTGCGTGCCGTGCTGCTTCTCGCGCTCTCGAAGCTTCTAACGCTTTTCGTATTATATTATCCGCATCCTTTGGGTTCTCTTCCAGAAACTCCCACAGGTGTTCACGCACAACAGATTCCACAATGCCTTTTACTTCACTATTTCCGAGTTTTGTCTTTGTCTGCCCCTCGAATTGCGGATCTTTCAACTTTACACTTATTACAACCACGAGTCCCTCTCGCACGTCATCGCCATCTAAACTGACTTTCTTAAGCAGGTTGTTCGCTTTGCCGTATTCGTTTAGCACCCGGGTCAACGCTGCTTTGAACCCACTTACGTGCTTACCGCCTTCTACTGTCTTCACGTTATTCACGAACGAGAAGATATTTTCCGAATAGCTGTCGTTATATTGCAGCCCAAGCCCTACCTTTACATCATCTTTATCGGCTTCAAACGTTATTGCCTTGTGCAACACGTGCTTGTTCCTGTTTATATATTCCAGGAACGAAACTAAACCTCCTTCATACTTAAAAGTCTTCGACTCGCCGCTTCGTTCATCTTTCACTAAAAGCGAAAGCCCGGGATTCAAAAAAGCCAGCTCTCTCACTCGAGTCGCTAAAATGTGGGCATCGAATTCGTGAACGCTGAAAATAGTGTCATCCGGTTTGAAAGTCACTTTTGTCCCCTGTGCACAGCCATTTCCTTCTGCATCCAAACCAATCAATTCTTTTAACTCACATGTCGGCTTACCATGTTCGTATCGCTGGTAATATCTCCGACCATCCCGTACCACTTCTACCTCCAGCCACGTTGAGAGCGCATTCACAACCGAAATTCCCACGCCATGCAGACCACCAGCCACTTTGTAAACCTTGTCATCGAATTTACCCCCGGCATGCAGCTTCGTCATTACCACTTCCACACCTGAAAGGTTGTATTCTCTATGTGTATCAACCGGAATTCCTCGTCCATTATCGCGTACCGTTATGGAGTTATCTTCGTGGATTATCACGTCTATTGTGTCACAAAAGCCTATTAACGCTTCATCTACGCTGTTATCTATCGCTTCGTTTACTAAATGGTGGAGTCCCCGTGACGTTGTGTCACCAATATACATTGCGGGTCGCTTTTGCACCGCTGTTAAATCCTTTAGCACCTGTATATCTTTGGCGCTGTATGTCGTTTCTTCCATGTTTGTTCTATGTATTCTAATGGATGTTGTACATTTAAATTAAATAGAGCCGCCTTAAACGAATAGGCGTTGTATCTGCTCGGTAATGTGTGCGATTTTGGGGTGTGGGGGGCTGTCATAAAAATCCACTTTTTATGCTTGCTTTCTCCTAATTAACCATCCACCGGCAAAGGCGATCAATACACTCAGCAATCCAAAGCCGGGGACTGATTTACTTGACGTTTCGTCGGATGGCGGTACACAATCATCCGAATCTTCGACCGGAATCTCTGGTTGATACAAATCGCCCAAAACGAATCTAACCGGAACTTCATAAATACCATTCTTTTTTGCTGCTTCATCGATTATTCCATAGAGTTCATCCAATAGTGGCTTCTCAACCGTCAAGTTTTTATAAATTATCATCTCAATATAACCATCGCGATCAGTACCGCAGGATACTAATGGTCCTGCAGGATAAAGGTATGGATCAATTTTGTTTCCCACACCCTCTATGATTAGACCGCAATCGTTATCACTCCACTTTCGCCATTGTTCGTTGGTTTCAAATTCGGGAAGTGTTCCATAGGTAGCAATGAGGTTTGGGTTGTCTATGTCTCTACCACTTTCCATGTATTCTTCAGTAGCCTCTTCTTCAAGTTCTTCAACTGACAACTCTTCAACCGTAATCACCCTAACTTTATCTGATAATTGTATCTCTCCTATTTGCAGAGCGTCATCAAACCTGCTCCTGTCAGCCTTAAGCACGTACAACTCAACACTGTTATTAAGTAAACTGATGCCGGACTCTACCCGTATATCGAAAGCACTGACAGAATATGTAGCATCAACTTGAGCTATTCGGAGTTCAGTTAAAGACACATTTGCAGTGCGCACCTCTACAATGTTGGCTAACTCGGTGTGCCGCTTCAGGTATGGTTTAATTGTCTCCTCACTATCGCGAGTAAACTGCACAACAACGCGGAATTCCGGGGTGTGCACAATCCAAAGTCCGGCAAAAGTTTCTGTCTCATTTGTGGTCAGTTCTGCACCCAGTTCCCCTGCAATGTCTTGAAGTTGGAATCGGTGGCGAGCTTCGTCAATACTAACTCCTGTATCTGATGCATATCCCTGTGCATCATACAAAAGTGGATCTTCCTCTATATCATACAAAAGTGGATCCTCCTTATCATCCAATGCCGGTTTTCCACTACTATCCTGTCCTTGAGCATTCACAACTGTAAATGCCCCCAGCAGTACCAAAACTGATACAAGAACAAATGGGGCAATATCTTTTAAATTTTTATATTTTTGTTTCATGTTCTTTTTCACACTTCATCTCCGCGCCTCCCGTTTTCTCTTTAGGTACAGAGAGTAATACGATAATCGGTTATATAGTCAACAAAACCCAATATTGCCGGAGTTGAGAAATAGTTCCACTATATGTTCATACTCGTAATTCGAAATTCCAAGTCCCAACCTAACCCGGAATAAATTCCGTGGCATCCTCTATTGCATCATTCTACATTTCCCTCTCCTATATCTCTCCCCTTTTTTTCTACTTTTTCAACGATGAGGGTGCAATTAGTTATGATTCCAGCAATTGCCCCGATAGCAACCAATACTGGTGCAAAAATTGTAAGTGCGGTAGCTCCAGCAACCCCTATGGTTAATGGAACTTCCAAAAGAGTTTTCCCTTCAAGCTTTATGATAATCCTTCGTGCATTTCCTTCCTTTATGATTTCCCTTACTTTTTTAAGTAGTTCAGTTCCATCAACTTTAAATTCCTCTTTTCTAATTTCCTCTGTCATCTTTTCACCTCCTTTTATTTTGGGTACTTATATCGCGCCCCGCCTCGGCGCTCTGATGCACTTACAACAGCATCATAGCTTATATATACGTTTTTATATTTCCCATTGTCTTCCTCTTTCTCCCCTTTTACGCTCATTGATTGCCACTATTAACCTCCCCTCCTTCACTATAGACGGTAGTCTATTTGTCGTGCATTTATTTTTAATATCCGGAAGAAAGCTTTAATAATCCGTATGTCTATTAAACTATTATAATGCGTCGGTGGTCTAGGGGTATGACTTGGGCCTTCCAAGCCTACTGCCCGGGTTCAAATCCCGGTCGACGCATAACCAACCCTTTCAGTTTTTAAAAATAGCGTAGTCAGAAAAGAAATAAGTAATTGAACAGCGCAGAAGAAACCACTCGATTTCAGCACAAGAAACGTATTAATCCATTTTATTATTGCTTGTCTCGTGGTTTCAAATACGTTCCTTGTATTTGTATAGCAGCGGGGTAAGAAACCACGAGATTCCACGAGATTAACACAACACTTTTTCTTTTTCACAAAAAGAAAACCTGTACTAAAAGAAAAACAAGGTTCTTTTGGTAAAGGTTCTCTCGTGGAAATCCGTGTAATCTTGTGGTTAGCTATAAAAATACGTTTCTTAACTACTTAAAATCCAAAAGCATCCACGATTCTACCCAATTCCGCGCCTGTTGTCTCGTTCCCCGCGGCATACCCTTTCGAGTTCGCGAGTAAAGCGGAACCTATTGCAGGCACACCGAAATTTACACTGCCTATGTCCACAGGCAACTCGAATATCTGCTCTAAGAATTCTAATTCCTCGCGCGTGGCATCTTTATGCGCCAGAACGCCTTTGTTTGTCGCTACCGCAGCCATGCCCACAGTTTTTAACCCGCTTAGCGTGCCCTTATAGACTTCCACCTCCAAAGTATCCTTTACCACTTCCACCGCCTCTTCCGAGAAACTCGGGTGTACCAGCGCAACGGTATCATTTGCGAGTATGATATTGCCCGCAGCACTTAGCCTGTCACTATCGGGCAGTCGGTTAATAATCACCTCAAACCCTTCCTCAGTTGCTAACTCGATTATACGCTCTATTTCACTATCCTGCGTGTACTGGGAAACGACAAAACCATTTGAGTTGCCCGTAACCAAACAACCAATTAAAGACGTATCTGCTATGTACGTCTTTATTACAGCCACCTTTAAGGCCCGTCCCAGTTCTACCGCTAAATTAGCCGGGGCACTCAAAGGCAAAAGAAGCAACGATTCGGTGCAAGCCGCGAAAATACCTATATACGGGCTGCCCTCTACGCTAAAAGATCGCTCTATCTCTTTTCCCTTCTTCGCCGTCATCACTATTCTACAAGCTCAGCTCTGACTATATCTTCCTCGGTTGTCACTTTTACTCTTATCCGAGATGGCGGTTTCTGCGAACCCCGTTCCCACACCTTTTCGTTTATCTTCGTATCTAAAACAACGTACTCTGATTTTGTGTGCCTATGTAAATATTCCCGGATCAGTGCGATTGCTTTGTTGCCCCTTTTCCACCTCGGCGCTTTCTTTACATCCCTCAACGGTATCGTATAAATGCGTCCCTCTTTCCCTACTTCTTCTGCCATATCTTTACTCACCACTTCACGCTTTCAGCTTTGTACGTCTCCACTGCCGTCTTTTCGGATGTGTCGTCACTCTTCTGCTAGTTTTTACCATTATCCACGCCGGAAGCCGCCTGTTTTGCTTGTTCGCTTTACAAAGCCGGAGCTTCCTGCCTTTTGTGTTCTTCCCTATTGACATTGTATATTTCATACGAGAGCTTATTCAGTATTAAAATAATTGTTTATTAAAGGTACAGACGCAAATGACGAAGATGAAATTGGGTGTTGCGATGGATTTTAGCGCTGCGCATTTTCTACCGCAACATCCCGGGAAATGTAAAGATCTTCATGGGCATACATATAAAGTAGAAATAGTGGTTCTCGGGGAGCAGAAAGGAAGTACAGGGTGTGTGGCGGATTTCGCGGAAGTAAAGGCACATGTAGGGGCAGTACTTGAACTCGTTGATCATAAGTTCTTAAACGAGATACTGGAGACTCCGACAAGCGAGAATATAGCCCTATTTCTGAAACAGCAGTTAGAACAGAAACTGGCGCAATCAGATTTGGGCGTTTCGCTCTATTCGATAAAATTATGGGAAGGCAGAGACAAATGGGTGATGATAGAACTGAGTTGAAGTCATTTCTTGCGCTTAAATGTTGACGTTTGATAAATACCGTTGGAGTCTAATTTAAAGTAAGAGATGCCGGTATGCGAAAAGCGTAAAAGGGTAAAACCTTTCTATTACCCGCCACAGTTGCTATTGAAGCAACTGGTCATGATTCTGCTGTATGCGTGGCTCACCGGCTGGCATAAACATGCGTTTCTGCAGTGGCTATCACAACTCAAGAACGTTCTCCATGCCGGTGCTGGTGCGCGACAGATAGGCTGTTTCGGATTAAATCCGCATGTGGTCTGGGAAATGACAAATCGGTGCAACTTGAAATGTGTCCATTGTCACGCTTTCGGTAGCGAAACGGCGACTTATGACGAGCTCTCGAAAGAAGAAGGGATGGCGCTGATAGATCAAGTAGCAGCGTCAGGCATCCGGTCATTTGTGTTTACGGGTGGTGAGCCTTTGTTACGCGAAGATCTCTTTGAATTGATAGAATACGCGAAATCATTAGGTCTTACTGTTTTTATCGCGACAAATGGGACGTTAATAACAGAAGAAGTAGCGAAATCGCTGCGCCAATTCGATGTCGGAGTCGTAATAGGCTTAGATGCCATGAATCCTGCGATACACGACAGTATAAGAGGCGTTGAAGGCGCTTTTGAGGCTGTGATTAGCGGTATTGAGCAATGCGTAGCCGCGAATCTTTATCTACATCTGAATATCGTTGCCTCAGTACCGAATTTTGCAGAACTCGCGCGGATCATTGAATATGGCGATAAAATCGGTGTCTATTCGTATTTCATCTATCGGTTCGTGCCTTTTGGGCGTGGTGCTGAGTGGCGTGATTCTGAACTCGGAAAGGAAGACTTCGGGACTCTATTAGACTTGATACTTAAGAAGCAGCGCGAGGTGCATGCGATTTTAATTCCCGTTGCAGCACCGGAATACTGGGCTTACGTGCTTCAATCTCGCGGTATTCGGAACAGACGTTTAATACGTTTTTTGGGGCGGTTCTTCGGTGGTTGTTTAGCGGGGCAGGGGATGTTGTATGTCAAGCCGAACGGTGATGTATGGGCATGCCCTTTTCTATCGCGATCTGCGGGCAACGTGAGAACGGAACGTTTAGATAAAATCCGGGCGAATTTAGGTACGCTTTCCAAGATGACGAAGAGCGGCAGTGACTGTAACGGCTGTGATTATGAACCCGTGTGCGGGGGCTGTAAGACGCGGGGTGAATGCCTGCTGAGAATGTAATACCAACATAGTATCTATCAGGGTGTTTGTTTAGCTAACCAAAGTACACAGATTTTCACGAGAGGATAATACTCTGGATCCGGCTTAGGTACAATATTGGTTTTTTATTCCTTCCCTGTTAACCAAAAAATCTTGTGCTAATCTCGTAAAATCTCGTGGTTTTTTACCCCTACTATACAAATACGTTTCAGGTATATTTCTGTAACTTTAATGCAAGATTACCAATATCTTAAATACGAGTATATTAAAAAGAGAAGTGATAAGAGATGTTTGACGAACCCGTAATAGATATATGTACAAAGGAAGTAACGACAGTAACGCCTGATACTTCGATAGCAAAAGCAATTGGCATCATGGAAACGAACAAGTTTCACAACCTTGTGGTACTTGACAGTACTGAGATATATATGGTCAATATACAGGACCTGCTACTCGCGTCCAATCCGGAGTCACACGTGGATGCGTTCATGTTTACGCCGCACGGCATACATAAAGATACGCAAACCATAGATGCAATATCAGAGCTTGTGAATAGTGGTCAAAGAGGGGCGCCAATAGTTGCAGATGACGGTACACTTGTGGGAATCGTTACGGAGCATGACGTCATGAGACGGGGTTCCGACTCGCTCATATTGAAAGATACTACTGCG
>JAYEOC010000126.1:4982-6870 GCA_034722635.1 Methanobacteriota archaeon | reverse complement strand
GCGCTATTCTTGCTAATACTGGTCATTTCAATGTCGAGATAAAAGTAAACGATCTGGAGGAGCTGGCGGTAGAGAAGAAAGAGATAAAAGAGAACGTAGTCGAGTACAAGATGAAAGATGGCCGGAAATTATATCTACTTTCTGAAGGCCGAATCGTGAATCTCGCGGCGGCATATGGGCACCCGCCAGAGGTAATGGACATGAGCTTCGCAAACCAGGCTTTATGCGTTCGATATATCGTAGAGCATCACGAAGAGCTGCGTAACGAGGTCTATCCCGTGCCAAAGAATATAGACGAGGAAGTGGCACGGTTGAAGCTGAAATCTTTGGGTGTTGAGATAGAAGTTTTGACTGAAGAGCAGCAGAAATATCTTAGCTCCTGGGACTTGGGTACGTGAACTAAACCCTTTTCTTTTAGAAAAAGAAAAGCGTTTACGGAAAAGAAAACACCGTTTTAAAGGGAAAAGGATTACAGGAGTGTAGGTGTCATTAAATCAGGTACAAGATCAAAACGGATGCTTAACACTGGTCCGCTTAAATTGTCCATTACTAAACATCACAAGATAATCCGTGATTCCACAGGCTTCGGACAGTTTTTTTGCAATAGATTCCACGGATTCGCGACTGTATCCATGAATCACAGTAAACAAATTATGTTCCCACTTTCCGGGGATAGTAACTCGTCCATAGGAATGCGTTACCTCGGTATAAGAAGAGAGCAGAGTTCCAACGTGTTCTAACTGCTCTTCCGGGACTTTCCATGCCACCACCGCATTTGCAACAATACCTACCTTTCGCTGATTTACCGATATTCCCAGCCGTTTTATGACACCAATGCTTCGCAGCCTCCTAAGCCTTCTTATTACCTCTTCACGACTTATCCCCACTTGCTTTGCAATCTCCTCAAAGGGTTCCTCTACCAGTGGTATTCCATCTTGCGTGATGTTCAGAATAGTCTGGTCTATTTCATCTTTATCCACGGGTTTCACCTCCTTCTACTTCTGTATCTGTGAACTTAAACCGGACGTCAATCTTGAATACGTGCGTGGTACGAAGGTCTAAAGTATCAGAATCCGGTATGCCGGTTTTTCGCTTTATTTCTTCCACCGTCCCTTCTAAGTCTTTCCCGCCACAGGTCGTAACTGTGAACCAGAGATTATAGTCATGTTCACGGCGGTAGTTATGAGTAACGCTCATGTATTCATTAACCACACGGACGACATGGTCCATTTTGTCCTCCGGCACTTTCATTGCCATCAACGTAGAAGAACAAGACCCGAGTTTTTGTGCATCGAGAATGGTACGGAGTTTCCGGATGACGCCATCCGAGGAAAGTTTTTTTACACGGGCTAACACCTCGTCTTCACTGAGTCCCAGCTTTTTTCCAAATACCGCCCACGGGCGTTCTTCCACCGGGAACTCATCCTGCATCATCTGTAACAGTTCTTTATCTTGCTTATCCAGCTTGACAGGTTCCATTTTCATCTTTCTTTTCTTATCTCTACTAATCTTAAGGACTATATATAACTGCTATTTTTATCGCTCCGCCCTCTTTTTTTAGTGCCCGCTTTTTACAGCCTTTGATATAGCCCTCATCCATATACCCAATATGGTATCCGTACTGGGTTACGTATAGGTTAGGTTTTGTAGTATAAAAAGCTTTTCGTTTTTTTAGTTGGGCTCAATACGAAAATAAAAAACGCAGGTCATGGACTAGCCATAACAACCATTTAATATTTTATGCTTAATATATCGATTTTTTTTTGGTGAATACAGTAAACGAATTTAAAGGTATCTATAACTATTTTTCGTAATTGTTGACTTGTAGTTTGCATTCACGACCGCACGAATTTGCAGGAATATGTATTTAGAGCTATTCCCGATTTAG
>JAYEOC010000126.1:0-4882 GCA_034722635.1 Methanobacteriota archaeon | reverse complement strand
TTAGTGCTTATAATACCGTATTCGCATCGCCTTGCGGTATGTAGGGGCACCAGGGCTCCTCAGCCAAGAAATCACCTTTTAAATCTTCGGGTTCGTGTAAGCCGCCACAGAAATCCATGAAGCTCGTTAAGCCGTATGCACGTGCACGGCACCCTCCACAGATAGTGCGGTATTCACATATGCCGCATTTACCGCCCAAATTGTCAGGATCACGAATCGCTTTTAGCACGGGCGATTGAAACCATATATCTTTAAAGTGCGTTTCGCGAATGTTCCCGAGTTTTATGGGTAGATACGGGCAGGGCGTGACTTCGCCCGTTGGATATACACGGCAATACGCCAGACCTGCGATGCAGCCACGGCTCCACCGTTTTAGATTCAAGCCCATCTGCGATGCGATACGCATAAATTGAGGCGCGCAAACCGGGCGAACATCAAGGTTATACTCTGCTTTTGCTACTTTATCCAGTACATCCGTAATCATCCGCTCGTACATATCCGCGGATATATCTTCTATCTCTACACCTCTACCCGTGGGCACGAGGAAGAAGAGGTGAAACGCTTTTGCGCCTTCGCGCTCGGCTAACGCCATTATGTCATCAATCTCATCATAGTTCTGCTGCGTCACGGTAGTATTCACCTGAACGTCTATACCCCGGCTTACACATGCAGAAATCCCGTTCATCGCATCACGCCACGCACCTTCCACGCCACGGAACGCATCATGCCGCTCGGGGCTACTCGAATCGAGACTGATAGCGACTGCTTTTACGCCGTGAGCCTTCAGGTCGCTTGCAACGGAATCGGTTATGAGAGTTCCGTTAGTGCCCATCGCTACGGTCAAGCCTTTTTCCGTAGCGTAACTGGCGAGTTCGTAGATGTCCTCACGAAGCAGCGGTTCACCACCACTTAATATGAGGATTGGTTTGCTTACTTCCACAATCTGATCTATAAGCATCTTCCCTTCTTCGGTACTTAACTCATTGCGCGCCGCTCCTTCACTTGCATCTATGTAACAATGCGGGCAGCGCAAGTTACAACGAAAGGTCATGTTCCAGGATATAAGCCTTGGAATGAACCGTTTCGGGCTTGTACCAGAGTCACGCACGCTATAATTATGATTTTCACGCATCTTTACTAATTGATTTGACGTAATATAAAATGTGTTGCGGACGGGACTTTGAAGAATGCCATGTACCAGAGGGATGGCACTGTCTAAAAATATAGCGATTTATCACCGCGGAGAGCGCCGAGTACGCAGACTTTTTAGATTGTTTCAATTATTGTAGAGTTTTTCTGGTGCCTCTGCGTTCTCCGTGTGCTCTGCGGTGAAATTTAAGGATTTAGCAATTTCACTATAAAATTCGACTGTGCCAGAGGGATGTGGGATTGCAAGCAATTTTTATCCCCTGCCCCTACGAGAAAGCGGTGAGAGGGATAAAAACAAGATTTTGTATCCATTTTTAACATTGTTTCACACAAAAACGTGTTTTTGTAGCCCAAGCCGTATTTACATGGTTCTGTATATAGGCACATTTAGTTTAAAATATTGCTAAAATTAGTTTCACCTGTTTCGAATAAATATTGTAATGGCTTGTAACAAAACTATGAAACAGCTAAGAGTGCCGGTTCAGGATTAATAACATTTTTTTAAGGTTCAAACAAGACACTAAAAAATAGAAAAGTTTATATACCCCTATAACCAACATATAAGTAACCTAAGAGGGTTACCATATAAGGCAACGAGGGCGGAAGCCGCGAAGTGTAAAGATGAGGGTAACCGGTATTGGGCACTCAAAAAAGTAGGAGGTGAAACGAAAAAAGATGAACACAAATAAGATTGCTTTGCTGGCTATTGCGGTGGTAGCAATCGGGATATTCGCACTGCCCAGTACTGTGTCGCTACTAAGTGGGCAGCACACGTGGTATGATTTAGAGGATACGGGCAATGACCTCCCTTGTGAGAAGTGTCATGCAGATATAAATGAGGAGATGATTTCAGGTGACAATGGTGTGCACACGACTTTAGCAGGGCCGGGGTGTGACTGTCACAGGGTAAATGCGACAGCTTCAAGATTTGGTGGTAACTATGCAAGTGGTGACGGCACGGGTAGCACGCCAGGTACGGACTCGCACGCAGCAGAGACTATAGCATGTATGATCTGCCATGAGCAAGGTGCAGACTTTGCAATGGGTATATTCGCTGGTGGATTCAATCAGACAGAAGTTTACGATGGTATATCTGGTCAGAGAGAATATTGGTATAACGACACCAATGGTACAGGTGGAGAGTATGCAGCACACAATGCGTTCCTCAATCAGGCGATAGCGAATGACCTTATGGAAGACTCAAACGAAGCATGTATCGCATGCCACACAAGAGTGGGTGTGAACATCACGTGGACGAAGAACACGGTTCTGGAGTTCACAGCAGGAGAGGACGATTTAGGTAACTGGACTCTTACGGACTTCCAAGCCACAGGTGACAACGTGACGAATACCAACTACAAGAACAACTGGACTAACTCTTATTAATTTTAACCCTGTTTCCTTTTTTTAGGGGTTTTTTTCCTTTATTTTTACACTTTCGGGTGGAGCTAAGTAGAACCGGAAAAATGAATAGTAATAGAATCGCATTGCTGGCGGTTGCGGTAATTGCAATCGGGATATTCGCACTACCGAGCACGGTCTCGCTCTTCAGCGGGCAGCATAGCTGGTATGACCTTGGTGAATCTGTTGGCGGCACATCAGGTGTAAACAACGTGCCATGCGAGAAGTGCCATGCTGATATAGCAGACGAGATGATAAGCGGCGATAACGGTGTACATGGCGATTTAACCTGCGCTATGTGTCACAGGACGCCTTTTACTGGTTATACCTATGCAAGAGGACACTACTATATTGGATCAGGCGAGTATCCTCCAACACCTGGTGAAGAAGCGCATGCCGCATCCGCAGTCGAGTGTATGGACTGTCATGGTGGTGCTGGCGATAATGGTACAGGTCACTGGTCGGATCGTGAATATGCGGGGAAATGTAATAATTGTCATGGTCCGTATGACCTCGCAGCAGGTGGTTTCGGGTTGACGCCACAATCTTATGATAATGGCACAAAGGCAGCACACAAACAGTTCGTGCTTGATTCGGTGAACGAAACGTTGATGGAAGGCGCAAACGAAGCCTGTATCGCATGCCACACGCGTGTGGGCGTGAACATCACGTGGACAAAGAACGAGTATCTGGAGTTCACGGCAACTGAGGACGCAGATGGTAACTGGACGATATCAAGCTTCGCAGCCGGTGGCGAGAACGTGACGTATGTGAATACCTCGAACTCCTGGACGTCCTGAAATAAACAACCCATTTTTTTTGATGATTTGAAAGCGCATAAGAGAAAAAAGGAAATGAAAAGCGATAGAATAGTATTGCTGGCGGTTGCGGTAGTCGCAATCGGTATATTCGCACTGCCGAGCACGGTCTCGCTCTTTAGCGGGCAGCATAGCTGGTATGACCTTTCAGGGCAAGGCAATAATGTACCCTGCGAGAAGTGCCATGCCGATATAGCAGATGAGATGAGCCATACAGGACCTCACGTAGACATGGAGTGCTGGCATTGCCATAAAACAGGAGATTTGACCGGTTTTACTTATGCGTCTGGTGATGGAACCGGTAGCACACCAGGGCAAGAGGCGCATGCCGCATCTGCTGTGGAATGTATGGCATGTCATGAAGGTTTTGGTGCGGACAGTTGTCTGAGTTGCCATTTTGGTGCGACCTCTGTACACCCGGCAGAGTGGAATGATACATCTGCCTGCGAACATTGCCATAAGGATCCAGGGGGTCAATCGTCTCACTCATCTACAAAACTCGAAGCCGGTGGATTTAATTTAACCGTCAATTCAAGTGATACCGGCGAGCTAGCAGCACATAAGGTTTTCGTACTCGATGCAATTGACGAAGAATTGATGGAAGGCGCGAACGAAGCCTGTATCGCATGCCACACGCGAGTAGGCGTGAACATCACGTGGACAAAGAACGAGAATCTGGAGTTCTCGGTAACTGAGGACTCCGAGGGTAACTGGACGATTCCGAACTTTGCAGCCGGTGGCGAGAACGTGACGCAGGTGAACTCTTCAAACACGTGGACGAACCCGTAGGTCAGACATCTTTTTTGTATGTGTTTCGCTAACCGTCAGATTGCACATATGTCCACACAGCCCTTCTTTCCGAAAGAAGGTTTGTTTTTTGATAAAACTTTTTTCTAAAAAGTTTCCGTGTTAATCTCGTGTGTTTTTACCCCTGCGATAGTTTCTCCCTTGCAATAACGCGAAGGGTAGGGAACCGAAGGGAACCGAAGCGAAGAGCGGGAGAGAAAACACTTCTTTTGACACTGTTTCACACAAATACGTGAATTCGTAATTAAATGTTGTAGTACCCACGAGTAGATACACCGCCAGAAATATGGTATATACTTCAATAATAGTTGCTAATAGCTTCAAAAAAAGTTTAAATATAGTGTATTAGGAATAAGGAACCACTATAAACAGTTATTTGTGTATGAATGCTCTATATTTGCGTTGGATTTGGTTTTGAGCCGGTGGATAGTTTTTTATAGCATTAACGTTTTATAGAATCATATAGAAGAAGTACCCTAATAGGGCTACCATTTTTGGTAGTGAAAAAGCGAAAGGCTTTTATATACACGCGCGCTTACGTATATTTGTAGAATGAAACAAGCAGAAACAAAGAAATTAGGGGGTGATACGAGAAAAAAATGAACACGAATAAAATTGCTTTGTTGGCTATTGCGGTAGTAGCAATTGGGATATTTGCACTGCCGAGTACGGTCTCACTGTTCTCGGGGCAGCACTCGTGGTATGAC
>JAYEOC010000125.1:0-7031 GCA_034722635.1 Methanobacteriota archaeon | reverse complement strand
AATTTTTATTGTCACCATTCTTCCTTTTCAGTCTTTGGTGCCCATTACGTATACAAGTAACGTAGACTATAAAGTTTTGCTTTTTATGTAGTAAGACCGAAAAAAAATCACCCCGGAATATGTTTAAATGCTAATACCACCAGATAACTAAAGAGGGGTCGTAGGGTAGAGGATATCCTGTCAGGTTCCGGACCTGACGACCTGGGTTCAATTCCCAGCGACTCCGTTTTTTAATCGCCAATCCTTCGCTTCCATATACCGAAACGCCTGTGCAATAGCATCCCGTTCGGCATCTTTTTTACTACCAAACCAGTTGTCGCTTTTAACTCCAGTCAGAGTGACATATTCCCCCGTTGGATCAGTCTTAACCGCACATTCATCTATTTGCCAACGCTTCTGGTGCGCCTCGCCAACAGAACGGTACCTAAACTCTATTTCCGGATTGCAGCGATTGATTTCACGGAACTTATTCTCAAACTGGTTTCGAATCGGGAGGAAATCACCCACAGTACGCATTTCCGTTTTTATACGCTCTGAAATGTTAAATTTCTGCAGGAATCGCTCCACCTCTTTTATCCTGATTGTTTCCCCGGTATCTAAGTATATAGCACCACAAATCGCTTCGAACACATCGGCAACAACTTTTTTGCTTATATTCTCGCGCGTCTCGCCAGCACGGATGTAATTTCTGAGACCTATTGTTTCACCGAACTCAGCCAACTGGTTGTTCTTTTCCAGTTCGGACTTCAGAAACGTCATTTCACCTTCGTCAAGAGATTCAGACAGGATTAGTTTCTCTGCCAATATCAAACTGACCACACGGTCTCCAAGGAATTCGAGCCGTTGATAATTTGAGGTCCCGGTAGCGTACGAACTCGTGGTTATTGCCTCTTCCAGAAGCGCGATGTTCGTAAACCTGTGTCCTATCAGTTCTTCTAATTCCGCAAGCACCCCTTTATTTGTTTCTGGATTTTCCATTATTCTTATATGTTCAACATTTTTATCCGCGAAAGCACGCAATGCCAACAAATCCATCCGTTGCCTAATACAATTCATAGTTGCGTTTGCTTCTGCAAGGACGCTTAGATTGTATAAATATCAGTCCTAAAAAAAAGATAGCGAGGAATAGTCATTCCCCTCTTTATCGAATGTTGGCCTGGATGTTACTATAGTCCCAACACCTCTTTTAGCTGGATCTTGTATTGCCCAAGGCTACCACCGAAATTACCGGCTGTTATCTTCACCACACCCGGTACTTTCACCGCCGCTTCTATCCCTATCTTAGTCGCTTCTTTCACCGCTTCTTCGCTAACCCCGTTTATCACAATCTCAAATACGCCGTTTACATCTGCCGGCAATTCAGAGTCGTCTATTTTGTCCTTTAACGTGGGGCAGTACTTCTCATTTATCGTAGCGTGCATGAACTTGTACGCATTTGAGCTGGGTTTCGAGCCCGAAGCGACTACGCCACCCGTAAACGGCGTTATCGTGCCTTCTACCTGCATGATCGCCTCAACCGCAGTCTCAACCGCAGTTAACGCTGACATCTGGTCCTTCGCAAGGATAAAAATATTACCTCCGGCAACGCCTGCTTTTGCGCTCAGGTTCTTCTCTATCACGAATTCACCACCCATTATCGGCACCCGAGCCACTTCTCGACCATTAAGCTCCTCTTCGGTTTCGAATCCATCACCAAAGAATTTCAATTTGAAGCCTATGTTGAACTCCTTCTCACCGTTCTCCAGAGCATTGAATACCGCTGCTGTTGGACTGGTAAGAACGCACTGTCCAATCCTCGCAAGTAATTGCGCGTCCAGTGCTTTATAACCAAACGTGCATATCATGGCATAAACGCCGGGTCTTCCGTCCGGTGTCTCGTCACTGCTCGCTATTCTATCTATTCCAGCTTCTGCGGGGCACATTATAACTGACGTGCCGAAACCCGTCATCTCCTTCGCCGCTGTCATCGCCCATTTCTCATTTACCGCCGTTATCAACACTCGCGCAACCTTTATCGGAAACGCCTCCGCATATGTATCCTCTATTTCTACTCCCTCTAATTCCATTTCATTTCACCTCAAAGAAGAAGATAACACTGAAGTAATATAAGTTACTTTTTTTTTAGTGGCGGGATTAAAAATCGCACTGAGCATTACGAGAACTGCAAGTCGCTACTGTTTGTGTAGCAAAACTTCCGCGCTTGCGTAATACGACCCGGTTTGTGGTCGCCGAAACTTATATATACACCCTTTTCTAATGTTTGTACCAGGAGATAATAAAAAAAGAAAGATGTTTGCGAAGAAGAAGAAGATAGTAGCGTCAGTCGCGGTATTGCTTGCGATACTGCTTGTAGGGACCGTAATTGCCAGTACCATTCCAGTGCCTGCGCCGACAAAGGACATGCCCGGGGAATACCGGGTAGCCGGAAGACAAGATATGTCAATAGAGGAGCGGGTAGTAAAAGAAGGAATGGCCGGTACTGGCGGTAAAGGCTATTACATCATGAGGGGTGACAGCACAGAGTTTCGGGGACAGCCCAGGGTACCAATTCCTGTACCGCCCAAAGTACCTGAAGAACCGGATGTAAACGAGTACACCAAACTGCGAATCTCGCCGAGTTACGAGAGGTTAGAGATGGAACCTGGTGATACAAAAGTGTTTACCGTAGAGGTAAAACATGATGAAAACAAGTCGGTATCAACGCAGGTATTCATAGAATCACCGCCGTATAGCGAGTACACCATTGAAGAAGATTGGATAACCGTCGAGCCAGAAAACGCAGAGATCGAGGTGGCTGAGGCGCAAGAGTACAACGTTACAGTAAAAATACCAGCAGGTGCGGAACTCGGGTATTACAATGCACAAATCGTATTTACAAATGATACGTGGTCAATGCCATATCCTGAGAAGTTTCCGGCGTACGTGAACACATGTGAATTATCAATAAACGTTTGGAGACCACCGGTGGTTTTCTTTTGGCCTCATCACATAAGCGACAGGGCAAAAGCAGGAAAGAGTTACGAATATGAGATACAGCTTGAAAATATCGGTGACACCGCAATTGCAATAAACCCGGAAATAGAAGGAGAGGAAGAGCGGTTTATAGAATTTCCGTCTCCCTATGGATACAAAGAAGGCAGGATGCCCGAAGATTGGCTAACTATAGAAGCACCTGCAAGTGTGCCTGCGAACTCAACGGCTACTGTGACTGTGACAGTGGATGTGCCCGAAGATGCCTCTGGATGGCGCGAGACGAAACTAAATCTGAACATAGACGACCCTTCGATTAACGAGTGGGATGAAATCGTGTATATGAACTTGGAGGTCTGGAAACCACCCACAACGCCATACAGTGACAAGTTTGTCGTTGAGCAAGGAGATGTGTTCAGCGTCATGGTCTCAGCCCGCCAGTACGCATACGATAGACATAGCGTAACAGAAAAAGAAGAAGAGCCTTCTTTCAATACTGTTCTGTCAGATCCCAATGGGACAACGGTGACACCAGAATCGGTAAAAACGGTCAAGAAAAGAGAAGTGAGCGTAGGATATATGCCCTGGGACGTTCCGGGAGATGCCACGAGTGAAGATCCGTATCACGTGATGTCCACAGAATACAGTAAAACGTACGAGGTAACTAACGCAACTGGCGGGACATGGACACTGGAGATACTGCCGGTTGACGTACAAGACTTTGAGTACACAATAGAGATAGGGGAATGAGTATTAAACAATAAAAAAACTCATTCCTTTTTTTTATTTTTTTGTTATAGTATAACTTCTAACTATTTACGACGCGGATTCACACGGATTTGATTTCCATCTGCGTTAATCTGTGTCGTGTAATAACTGATTTTAGTTCGTTCATAGTTCTGTTATGTAGCGAAAGAAAGCTTTACCAAAGATATAATATTCTTTTAGTAGAGGTAACCGAAAAATGGGCAAAGTATATCTCGTGGGTTCGGGACCCGGCGACCCGGAACTGATAAGTGTGAAGGCGTATCGGCTTATACAAGAAGCAGACGTGATATTAGTGGACAATTTAGTGCTGGGCGTGAAGACGCTGATTCCCGAAGATAAAGCAGTTATAGACATAGGCAAAATAGCGGGCAAGCACAAACTCTCGCAAGACGGTATAAACGAACTTTTAGTGGAACTGTCGGCAAAATACGATACTGTTGTGCGACTGAAAGGCGGCGACCCGTATATATTCGGTCGTGGCGGCGAAGAAGCGGCTGTTCTTAAGGCACACGGCGTTGAGTTTGAAGTTGTGTCTGGTATAACATCCGCAGTTGCCGTACCCGCTTCTTTTTACATTCCGCTTACGTTCCGAGGCATTTCGTCTTCGGTTACTATAATCACAGGGCATGAGATGGAAGAGAAAGACGAGAGCTTAAACTGGGACGCTTTAGCGAATTTGAAAGGAACGCTGGTTATATTGATGGGCGTGGGTAATCTCGCTAAGAACGTTGAGTCGCTTTTGGTGCATGGTATGCGTGCAGACACGCCGGTGGCGGTGATTGAAAAAGGGTTCACCGCGGATGCAAGGCTTGTGACTGGTACGCTTCAGAATATAGTGGCAGTAGCAAAGGACGAGAATGTGAAGCCGCCAGCGGTGATTGTGATTGGTGATGTGGTTGATGTAAGAGAGCAGTTGAAACTGTCTACAAACCGAGTTTAAGAGAAACGGTAAATAGCTAAAATCTAAAACACGTTTTACAACTGCAATTTCTGTTTATCACTGCACGAGTATAATAGCATTTCATTGCAACTGCCTCAACATCTCACGCATATTCCGCCAGTGGCTGCCTTCCCAGTAGATCCTACCGCAGCGTACACAAATCCAGAATTGCCATTTACCCACCATACTCGTTGGTACATAGCTCGTTTCCTTCAGCATATCCGCTTCGCTTTCCACTACCGGCCTTATGCTCGCATTGCAGACGCTACATCTGAGCGGGACAGGTTCGAGGTTCAGGTTTACGTTATAACGAAGCAGCTCCTTCAATTGTTCCAGCACTTCATCTGCTTTTATATACAAACATTGCACACCCTTCTTCGTTGCCGCTGCTACCAGCCCTTTGTCGCGCGTGAGCAGTACTCGCGATTCTTCATTTGCAAAAGCAGCAAGGGCCTTATCCTCGTCTTCAACTGCTCGAACTGAACCATCGTTTAAATCCGCAGCGTAAACCGTGTCGTATCCCAGAACACGTAACCAGGTGCTTAACTTGCCGAACATCCGGTCGGTTACGAATCGCAACTCCTCTTTCTTTTCTGCTATTGCCATAGTCTCATTCTGATTTCCCAAACAGGAATACTACATTCTCAAGATTTTGTACTCTTTTACCTATTATTACCAGTCCTTCTTCTCTTAACGTTTTTATCTTCTTATCCACGCCAAAACAATAGCCGCCAACGTCTCCGTCCGTTCTCACGACTCGGTGACAGGGTATAGCTATGGGATACGGGTTCTTTGCAACTGCCTGACCTACAGCACGTGCAGCACGAACGGAACCCGTTAGTTCCAGTGCTATCGCACCATAAGTTGTTACTTTTCCCTTTGGTATTTGCTTTACTTTGTTTAATACGGTTTCCTGGAACTTTTCAGTCATGCGTTAAGTTAAATAACTAAACCTTATTCTTTTTATTGTATGTAACGAACGTCATTTCTTTGGTACGGCTATCTTTTTTTAAGAAATGTCTTTTATAATGGCGAACACAAACATACCTTCAAATACGGAGTGAAAAATGGAGCAATACGACAGGTTGATACCAAAAGCGTTTTTTCTCACTTCCGGTGTGGGCATGGCGAACGATCAGGATAACGCCTTTGACCTCGCATTACGGGACGCAGGGATAAGCGAATGCAATTTGGTTAATGTCTCTTCGATTTTACCTGCGAAAGCCGTGGAGATAGCCCAAAAACCGCTGACACCCGGTGAGATAACTTTCTGTGTGCTGTCACGTGCAGAAGGCAAATCCGGTGAGGTAATTGGTGCGGGCGTGGGTTATGGCTGGTTATTTCACAATCCAAATACAACGAATTCGCGGGATCAACGAGATTATGGTATCATTTGCGAGCATCACGGCCATTATTCTACTGACTTTCTGCGCAATAAGATACAAGAGAAGCTGTACATGATGGCGAAGAGCCGTAACCGAGACTTAACGCTGAAGAAGTTGGAAGTGCAGTCAGTAGAGGTAGATGCGGATAAATTTGGGTCGGTAGTAGCTGCGCTTGTATTTGTATTAAGCCCCAAATAACTGGCGTATTTTAACAACTCGCGAACTAAAAAATAAAAAAGAGGATATCTGAGCTTTAATATCCTCCAAATCCTGGTCCGCTCGGTCCTTGAGACATCATTTCTGACATCGAAACAGTAAACGTAGCAATTAATACTATGAATACTATGCCTATGATCACAGGTATAGCAATTGCAATAATAACTGCGAGGACTGCCTTTCCGGTGGATAGCTCGTGCAGTTG
This sequence comes from Methanobacteriota archaeon, assembly GCA_034722635.1. GTDB lineage: Archaea > Halobacteriota > Syntropharchaeia > Alkanophagales > Methanospirareceae > QENJ01. Next base: position 547 of record JAYEOC010000125.1, on the reverse strand, counting down.
CCTTATGCCGATAATCTCCACGATAAGTGCCCATATTGCTGCGATTATGTTTACGCCCGGAATCCAGCCCAGGAGTAAACTCGGTGTCATTCCATACGTCACTGCTTTTATCGTCTGCGTAAACCCGTTTCTACCGCCTACTACATATACCCAGAGGTGAAGCCAGAGTCCGCCAATGAATATACCGATTATTCCACCAATAATTGCACCGATAAAAGCGCCGATAGCTGCTAAAGCACCCGTGCCCGCACCAAAAGGTACCATAGCTGCGCCTAAAGGCCCCATCATGCCCACGATTACAGAAAACGCTACTGCCGCTATGATTGCCAAAAGCACGGCATATATCGCCAGAAGGACGATAAAATACTTGAGGGCATCGCCGAGTGTGTCTTCCCTAGAGTTGTCGAAAGTATCCGAAGGACTGAACAAAAATCCCTTTATTCTTTCTACGATACTTAATACCATTTGCATCACTAAAACTACCAAAGATACATCACAGCTTATAAAGTTTTCGGTTGCAAATTCGCAAATACATCTGCTAGTTTTT
>JAYEOC010000124.1:0-7070 GCA_034722635.1 Methanobacteriota archaeon | reverse complement strand
AACGGGCAAAGGAAAAGGATAAACTCGGTGCAAGAAGGATTGAAAAGGTGATATAACAGGATTGTGGCTACAACAGGTACAGAGAGAGGTGAGTTTGAGGGCCTGAATGCGTTCATCGAATGGTACAACACGGTTGCGACCCATGAGAGCCTTGATACGAAGTGGTATCTTCAAACGCCGGAAGAGGCTTTCTGGGGTAGATTACCTGTGGAAGTAAGGGTAAGCATGGCGGCTAAAATGTTGGGATGGTGAGAAGGATGAAAAGTAGCAGTATGATGCGGAGTAGTAAAGGTCTTTATATAGTCAAAAATAATGCGACTATACAGTACCCAGACCTGCTGACTACTGACTGAGGGGAAGGAGCGTATGTTCTTTGATGACAGAAAACAAGCTGAGTATTGTCGGATTCCGGCGTCCATAGGATTGGCAAAAGTGAAAGTCCCAAAGGAAATGGATGAGGAGAAGGTCACAGCACTCCGGAGTATTGTGGATTCCATGTTTCAGGCACTCAATGCTACCTTAGAGACAGAGTAATGGCTAAAAAGACAAGGGCTGTAATTAATAGCCGGGTTATCGGTAGGATTAGGTCGAGAACGAATGAAACATTTTAGAAAACGTATATTATGCAGGTGGGATTTGATAATTGGCTGAAGAATGCAATTTGACGCGAACGTGAAAAGTTATTAGCGTTAGTTGAAGCGGTAAAAGGGTTATTGAAAGCGTACCTAGCGATATGAACAGCCTTATTCATATATTGAAAGATGCCGAAATGCGGGCACTAAGGGATGTGGTAGGCATCAATCCAACACGATAGTAGTCTTTTCCTTATCGCCTTCTTTTTTCATCAGCTTCACGCTGAGCACACCGTTTTTATAAGTTGCCGTTGCGGATTTCGGCAGCACGAGCATGTCAAACGGTATCTCTTTTGAGAACCGAAGCGTATTTACCGTCTTTATTTCCAGCGAATCGTCCGTGGCGTGCAATTTTATATCCTGCTTCTCAACTCCCGGTAATTCCGCCACCACCTCATACGAGTCCTTCTGCTCGATCACATCTATCAAAGGTTCGCGTCCACCACCTGGAACAGGCTCCATTCTGCTGTATGACGGTCTTATATTCCCGAACTCTTTTATCTCCGGTTCCTTACCAGGTTCCTTAGTATATGAGAACCCGTAGATGAAAGGCCCGTAGCGTCTTACATTTCCCATTGGTGTCTCTTCTTCCGTTATAAAATCATTGTGCTCCTCGGGCAAGCCGGCCTCTAACTCCTTCAGCATAGCATCAAATGGTGTTCGTAGCCACTCGTCTATATCTTGCGGCTCTTGCCCACGTATTCTCGCCGAATCCTCTTCACGGTGCTCAGTCTGCATCTCATCAGCCATCTGCGCCATATACTGTATCATTAGATCAAATATAGAGGGTCTTTTCCTTTCGTCCATAATATATCTGTCCTTGTCAAAGTATAAAAAGTTTATATAGTGTCCCACGCTTACTCTTCACAATCCACATTCACCACTTTTGTGGCTGTTTCTCCTTTTATCTGAGATATAATCTGCATCAACTCGTCCATCTGCTGCGTGCTACCTTTTACACATAGCACGACAGAGCCTTCTCCACCATCTATACCACCCGCACTTATGGGGCATGCACTACTTGCGCCCAATAATTTCAGTGCCTCTACTTCGGTGATTACCTTACCGTGCACCGGTATCAAGCCAACGGGTCTGCCCACAGATTTGTAGAACCGCTCTTTTCCTACTTGCCGCGCAGCATCTACAATGGGATAAGGTATGGTTTTCTCAATGCCCACGGGGATAATGAATTTCGTGCCTCGCGCCATGACCGTACCCAACGCAGCGCCTATCGTGCCACCCGCAGGATGTGCTAACAGTATCCCCGCGGTCCCGTTTGCATCCAGCGCATTTGCACCCTTTATGAATACGTCTTCGGCTGATAAGTTCTCGATGGCTTTTTCTATGCCCATGTCACTTATCTTTCCGTCCTTTAATATCACGTCTTTTACCCGTTCTTCTTTCGGCACGATGCAAGTACCTTTGCCTGTTATGACACCCGCTGCGTATCGCGGCTTATCTACCGTCTGGGTTTCCGTATCGGGCAACGCATCCAGAATCGCCTCTGCCACATATGCGTTTGTGGTACCCAGCCCTATTATGATTGTCCCCTGCTTCAAAGCTCGCTGCACTTCTTCCAAATTCAATACGCCCTTTGCGATCAACCGCTTCGATTCCGAAGGCGTTAGCGTTATCAATATTCTCTTCTCTTCCATTGTCATATCCCTCACCCTATACAGTATTGTATTTAATATTTATTTCTTTTCCCATTTATACAGGTCCAGCACTTGGGAAAGAGTCTTACCCCTTTTTATCTCCGCTCTTATCCGCTCTTCCGTCTTCCAGACCTCCTTTGCTCGCCTTGCCATTTCATACGCTCTCGCCTTCGGCACGACCACAACACCATTGTCATCGCCAATTATCCAATCCCCGGGTTTCACCGTTTCGCCACCGCATTTTATCTCTGTATTCAACTCGCCAAAGCCTTTTGGCTCTCCCGCATTCGGCACGATGTACTTAGCGAATACCGGGAATCGTATTCGCTTTATTTCTGCCACGTCCCGCACCGCACCGTCTATAACAATGCCAGCAATGCCTTTCTGCTTACAACTCCAAGAGGCAAGCTCACCCCAGGGTGCAACATCCTTCGAACCCGCGTAAACCACGATTACGTCCCCTTCTTTTGCAACGTCCGTTGCCTCCACAGGCTTCGCCCAATCGCCTTCAAACGTCTGCACCGTTACCGCCTTACCCACGAGCTTTATATCCTCGAACAGCGGTTTTATACCTCGCAGCACACCTTTACGGTGCATTGCATCAGTTATGTTCGGTGTGGAGACTTGCATAAACAACTCAAAAATATCTTCGTCCCGTGCACTCTTATCTCTTCCCGCGCTCCTACCTATACCGGTATCCATGCCGGCCCGTATCTTTTGAGTTGATTCTTTCACATGTGCAGACCTCGTTATGTTTCCACCCACAATGATAATATCCGCACCCAGATTCACAGCGTCCGCAGCAGATTCCGCATCCACACCTCCCGCAACTGCTAACGGTACATTAACGGCAGCAGCGACTTGTTCTAAGAGATTAAGCGTATCCATACCCTGCATCTGCTGATCTATTCCTACATGTACACACACGTAATCGGCATCCATCTCCTGCAGCTCTTTCGCACGTTTCACCGGCGCCTCGCTGTTTAATATGTCAACCATGAGTGCAACGCCGTATTTATGTGCCGATTCTATTGCTTCTTTTATAGTGGCGTTATCGGCAACTGCGAGTATAGACACCACAGAAGCACCGGATTTCGCGGCCATTTCTAGTTCTAGCGCACCGGTGTCCATCGTTTTCATGTCTGCGACTATCTTCACGTCGGGGAAAGTATCTCGTAAAGTTCGTATCGCCGGCATTCCCTCACTTTTTATCAGTGGCGTACCCGCTTCTAACCAATCAGCACCGCCTTCTAAAGACTCCTGCCCTATCTCTATCGCCCGGTCCAGTTCGAGCATATCGAGCGCCACTTGCAGTATTTTCCGTTCGCTTCTTTTCTTTTTCATGTTCGTTCAGGACTCAGCTTCGTTTTGTGAGATAGTTGAATGTAGGGTAGTTCAGTAGATAAGTGTGGTTGTATAGTCCCGATATGTTTGACTATAGAATGCCGGAATGCGTTCATCGAATGGTACAACTCGGTGCGACCCCCTGATAGCTTTAATACGAAGTGGTTTGTATGGGAAATTAGAAACGACAAATGCAGTAAGCAAAAAAATGGCCGTACTCAAAAGACACAAGATATTTATGCCCGCATTTGTGCTGTCTATCGCACAAACACCACATCCTCATACGCAATCTCGTGCTGCACCAAATCCTTGCTTTGCATCCATTGCAGAACTTTATCGTACTTATCTTTTGGATATTGCTGTGGCGGGAGATATCTAGCAATCTTATACTCCGCGGCTATTTCTTCCGGAATACGTGTCTTTTCCACGAGCAGCAGTCGGTAATTCTCTGGGTTTGCGTTTATCCTTGACACCGCTTCACTATACGCATCTAAAAACGTATCCACGCTATCGGGATGCTTTTCTATGTAGTCGCCACTGAATACTATAACGGTCTGCGATATGGTCCGGTTAAGCATAGCATCAGAGATTACCAGGTTAGCACCTTGAAAAAGCGCATAACTCGCTAAAGGCTCGGGTAGCGTGGCTGCATCTACCTCATTGTCGAGCAACATCTGCATCCGTATCGGCACTTTCTTTACCTCTAGCTTCTGTAGTTGCACATCACCACGTAAAGTATCCGTTATGTATTCTATGACCGTATTGCTTGAGATTGCTATTTCTCGGCCTTCTAAATCTGCGACTGTGCTTATGTTCGATTGTGAACCCGCAATAATTGCGAACCGCATCTTATCCCCCGTCTCTTGCAATTCCAGGCTGACGATTTTCACGTCATAGCCTGCGTTTCGCAATAACAAGACTCCTACCGGGTCGTTCTCACCCGCATCTAGTTCGCCGGCTGTTAACGCAGCATCTCGTTCCATAGCACTCATGAACGGCACTATCTCTACATTTAACCCATGATCTGCAAATATGCCTTCCGAATCCGCCACGTAATACGGTAAAGTCGCTTCATCGGGCATAACACCCAACTTTAACGGTCGTTCTTCATTTTCTACGGATGCCGGCGTTGTGCAACCTGAGCAACACGCAATGACAAACAAAGCCATCAAAATAAGGATTATATCTTTTCGCATGTTATCACCTCGACATTAGTATCCCAAGAACTCTTCGCAATATTTAAATATGTTTTAATATCCGTGTTTTATGCGTTTTTGTGAATAGGTACAAGAAAGAATGTTTGGTTACGTGACACAACCCAAATACAAATAAAATACCGAAGGAGAAGATCAGCGTCTCCTCCTGGAAACAGCTACTGCAAGCGCGATGCACATCATACCAATCACTACTACCAATCCCGTTATGCTGAACACTGGCACGGATATTGGTGGTTCCGGCTGCCATTGCAGGTATGGATAGCTGTCATGTGCTATTGCCCAGATATTAACGAAATCCCAGTTCCCGAACGTTGCCCGCTGTTTCATTTCTGTCGTGGTTTTACCTGCTCCACCTGCGCTTGACGATTGCCCGGATGTAATAATGTCCCAGTACGAATTGTTGATTGTTCCCCCTTCAATCGTACCAACCAAACCGCCTACACACTCATTACCGTGGACCCAACCGGTAGAATATGAATTTTCTGTTGCCCCATTCCAACAGTTCCAACCAATCAAACCGCCAACCGCCGAAGTGCCACTGACACTACCGGTAGAATACGAATTTGCTATTGTTGCTCCATTACCTTCATTCCTACCAACCAAACCGCCTACACACCTATCACCATTTACATTGCCGGTAGAATATGATTTTGTGATTTGTCCCCCTTCATTCCTACCAACCAAACCGCCTACATGCTGCCAATCACCTTCTACACTACAGGTAGAATAACAATTTGTGATTGTGCCCCGTTCAATCCTACCAACCAAACCGCCTACATGCGAATCACCGCTTACACTGCCGGTGGAATAACAATTCACGATTTGCCCCTCCTTAGTCCTACCAACCAAACCGCCTACATGCCAATAACCATTGACAATTACCTGTTCCAGACCCACATTCGTTATTTCGCTTCCGGGACCTGTAAACCCAAACAAGCCGGCATAATCAGAAGAAGGTAGGTTTATGTACAGCCCGGTTATCCTATAGCCCTGCCCGTCAAAGGTACCGCTAAAGTTGTTGCTACAAGAAGTTCCAATCGGCTCAAAACCGGCTCCACCGTTCCAGCCGGAAGTACCGGTGCAGTCAATGTCGTTGCCTAAATAAAAATTACCCGCTAAGTTATCCCGTATATTCTGCAATTCCGTGCAGGTTGTTATTGCGGTATCCGCCAGCGCCGGTTGTGACAAGAGCGCAAGCAACAATGTCGCAGCCATTACAAGCAGCAGCACACGCGCGAACGGTTTTTCCTGGCAACACATTTTTAAGTCGCTTTTAATCTCCCCCTTTTTATCCCCTTTTTCCGCCACCATATTTCATCACTAAAACTACTAAAGTAACAGGAGTTATATAAAGCTTTTGGTGCATGGGGTGTTAGTATTCTGTGCGAGTCGCGAGCAAAAGAAAATCGTAATTTATTGGGAGAAAGACTTTATAAGCTTAGAAACGAGAAATGAAATTGAAATTGACCGAAGGGTCGAAGTTAATGTTTGAAAACGCGGCGGAAGAACCTTTTTGCACTACTAATCGCGCGAATGGTTTCTCTTCGGGGTCGTTTTTACTGCTGCTAAAAGAGATTGATAGCTTTATCGCGGATTTTGAAGCGGCTGTTGGCATGAACGGAGCAATAACAAGGCTAGGTGAAAGATTGGATGAAGCTATTTCCGCGGGTCGTACGACAGTTGAAGTGTATTTAAAGAACCGATACTTCTCGGCGTTCGCGATAAAGCCCGATACGGCTCACATATTGATGGAGAACTATGAGCAGATAAAGATGAAGGACGGGCTAATAAGAAGTAACTGTTTCGCGTATGACTTCACTGTGCCCCGATTCATGGTTACCCGCCCTGTGCATGAAGATACACATTCGCATGTGCATAAAACCGAATATGCAGCGTTATTCGCAGAGCTTGTGGATAAGACAAGGGTGTTGATAGAGGAGAAACGACCTTCGTCCCGGACGAAAATAAAGAAACTGCCGTTTGAATTGACAGCACCGATTTATGTCAAGGAGAAGGAGGAACTGTTAGCACGGAAAATGCAACGATTTGCTATCAATGCCTTTTTGAAGCGGTATTACGAACGCAACCCGGAATGGTACGGACTGTTGGGTGTGCCGCTGTTCTTACCACCAGATCCGGGTGTTGTTGAAGACATAAAGCGAATAACAAACAGGAAAGTGACGTTTAAGAGTGGTTTTTTGTGTACGTATAGAAAAACGCTG
>JAYEOC010000123.1:0-7202 GCA_034722635.1 Methanobacteriota archaeon | reverse complement strand
AAAGGTTTGTGCGGGCACGCTCTCGTTCGACACTTTCACCGCCAGTCAGACCCCCAAAGTCTTCCTCCACATCGCTACCCCACGAGCGCCAACCGTCCACGGTGAGTCCGCTCCCTTCCGGGCCTAAACCGGTACCCATAGCAAAGGTAAGGCAACAAACCCTCCAGCTTGCCACCATACCACCGTCAACCCCGCGGGACGACATTTCTTCGTAGGACTTCGAGCTGAAACCAACGGCTACGGCGCCTCACTCAAGCTTCGCCTCTCGCATATCGGCGATTTCGAGTGACAAAGGACGCCGGGCCCTCCAGGCTAGCCCGCACAATATTACATAAACCTTGATTAAATAAAATATATAAAAAAAAGGGTGCCCCGAAAAAATCAGGGCTTTATCCCAATTTAAAAGGTGTCCATCACAAAAACTTCGCCCTTATCAGGACGTGGATATGCGGGAACGACATCCACTTTTATATCTAACCTCTTCTCCAGGTCTTTATACCGGTTCCGGATAGTAATCTCTGTCGTGCCCATAGTCTTGGCTATCTCCCGCTCCGTGCGGTACTCACCGCCTACAATTGCCGCGATGTATATTGCAGCAGCCGCAGTTCCTATCGGCCCCCAGCCCCGAGTTGCTTCTACACCCTTATCATCATTCAGTATCTCAATTGCTCGTTCCCGTGTCGTAGGACTCAATCCGAGCTCGGAGCAGAACCGGGGTATGAATAGGGACGGGTCAGCCGGCGCGAGCTTTATCCCTAATTTCCGTAAAAGGAATATGTACGCTCGCCGTATCTTCTTTAACGGACTTCTTGAGACTTTTGCAATCTCTTTCAGCGTTCTTGGAACACCATATTGTCTGCAAACAATGTACAACATGGCTGAAACCAATTCCTCGATACTCCGCCCTTTTATCAGTTTCTCCTTTGCTGCCCTACGGTATAACACAGAAGTTGCCTCTCTGATATTACCGGGCAGTTTTAGCGCACAAGCCATTCGGTCTATCTCAACGAGTGCGAATGCAAGGGTCTTCTCATTACTATCCATATTCACCCATCGCACTCGCTTTATTCCCGGTGGCAAGGACGGTGTGGGCGTGCTTAAGCCCTTGTCATGTATCCGATAGCTCATACCGGGTCCTGTTCTTATCCTCTTAGAAGCCTGTTCTGCATCAAAAGCACGCCATTCTGGCCCCACATCTACTATATTCTCATCTATTACAATTCCACAATCGGCACAGTAAAGTTCCGCATGCTTGGAATCTGATACTACCTTTTTTGACCCACATTCGGGGCAATTCTTCATTCCTGTTGTCATGTTTATTGTCTCATCAACAAAGTACTCATCCCCGATCCGCAAAGTCAAAGGGAAAGAGCAACTTGAGCGGCTTTTATATGCGTAAACGGTTATCTGCCAACTAACGTAGCCCGCCCTTTGCTTTCCCTCCTTTCAGCGATTTCGTAAGGATGCCCTTCATCATGATCACCTGAAAGTGTATATATCTTATTTAGTATATATAACTATCGGTAGTAGTCATCTAAGCGTAAGATGTCTTCAACGCTATCTAAAATACTTTTAACGCTATACAAAAGGAAGAAGAGGGTTTTTTATTACCTCTACTAAATAGATATATAATGGGCATAGACCAAAAATCCAAATTTAGTGGTGCATTATTAGGTAGCGCGGTTGGTGATGCTTTAGGCGCCCCCGTGGAGGGATATAGCAGGGAGAAGGTAAACTCGGTTTACGGCGCGAGGGGGAACTGGGAGATGAAATCGGGTCGCTACACGGACGATACTGAGATGATGATAGGCGTTGCCGAATCGTTAATCGAGAATAGGGGCTTCAATGGCGCTGATATGGCACATAAGTTCATTCTGAATTATGATGTGCGCCGGGGATATGGCCCGGGGTCGAAGGAAGTGTTACGAAGGATACGCGCTGGTGAGAGTTGGGAAGCGGCCTCGGAACAGTTATTTTTTGGTGCTGGTTCGTATGGCAACGGTGCTGCGATGCGAATTGCCCCTGTGGGTATCTTGTATTTTGATAACGCCGAAGTGTTACGGGAAGTAGCCTATAAATCAAGCAACATCACACATGCTCATGTGCTCGGTAAAGAAGGAGCGGCGTTGCAAGCATATTCCATCGCTCTTGCCGTGCAGGGCCATAAAGAGGATATGCTGCCCCGTCTAAAAGCGTTTACTAAAGAGATATATATCGCTAAGCTAAATACGGTAGAGCGGCTTTTGGGTGACGATATGGAAGAGAATGCGATAATAACAGGGTTAGGTACCGGTGTAGCGGCTTTTGATTCCGTGCCTACCGCGATTTACGCTTTTTGCCGATTTAACACGTTTGAAGATGCGGTTGTCTATGCGATAAGTTTGGGTGGCGATACCGATACAATAGGGGCAATGACAGGAGCGATATGTGGCGCTTTTTATGGTGAAGCTGCAATTCCGGGCAGGTGGGTCGCGAAATTGGAAGAAGGAGAAAAAGGCCGGAGTTATATAAAGAAGTTGGGCAATGAGTTGTACCGTATCAAGATGCACCCTTGAGTTCTGGGATATTCCTTTTTTACCGCACACTTGTATTGTATATTAGTTACTAATAGCTGCAATCTAAATAGGTAACAAAGGCCGAATGGTAAAGCGGTAACAGAAATGCAAGGTGAGATATTCAAGGCATTGGGCAGTAAAACGCGGGTGGCGATGATAAAGTGTTTGCTGCACCGGGAGTATCATGTATCGGGCTTAGCAAGAGCTTTAGGCATTTCGGTGCCTGTCGCGGCTAAACACGTAAAAATCTTAGAGAAGGTAGGTGTTCTGGAGAACGAAGTATTTGGTAAGACCCACGTTTTAAGGGTAAATAAAACCAGGCTGTATGAAGCGATGGATACGTTTAGCGATGAATATGACATAGAAGTAGAGCAAGGTGCGAGCTTGCTGAGCGCATTGAAGGAAGTTGCGGGTGTAGGGCTAAGACGAGTCGCGGACCGCGAGTACATAGTTTCGATAGATGATGAAGAGGGTTTTTATGTGTATGAAGTGAATGGCAAGCTGCCAGATACGCCTATTGACGAATATAAACTAGATAAAGTAGAAGAAATAGAAATAAAGCGGTTGGTACCGGTAGTTAAGAAAAAGGTAAGGGTAAAAGTTAGCGCAAACGCAAAGATAGAGAATAAGCAGGGGTAACCCCGCCGCAAACGAAACGTGCCTAAAACCGTACGAAATTACGCACTTTTTGCTCGATGTCGTCCGCGTGCATAACTGAAGTGCCGGCAAGCAAAGCGTCTGCACCAGCAGCGAACATCCGCTGTGCCTCTTCTATTGTATTTATACCGCTCATTGCTACTAACGGCACACCGGCAGGTATCGCAGACTTGATCTCAGGTGCAATCTGCTCAAAAGTCGCCACGTTTACCTCAAGCGTATCCAGGTCGCGATTGTTTATGCCGATTAGCGTAGATGCAGATGTCAGGTCCATACCGGAAACCATGTCTTTTGATACCCGATCTAGCTCTATGAGCGCTTCCAGACCAACCGCGGCAGCTTTCTGTGTCAACTCGTTCAACTCACTCGCGCTCAGAAATCGTGCTATCAGTAGTATAGCATCCGCACCGTGCACATACGACTCCAGTAACTGGAACTCATCGAATATGAAGTCCTTTCGCAATACAGGCAGCGTAACAGAAAGTTTAACATCGCTTAAATCCGATAAACTACCTGCAAACGCTTCTTCCGTGAGGACGGATATGGCACATGCACCGCCGGCTTCCATTTGTTTCGCGGCTACCACGGATTCTATATTAAGCGCATGGTCGCCTTCTTTTAAGCCTTTTTGTTTTACTTCGGTGATTACCGGATTTCGCCCTGCCGTCCGAGCTTCAGAAATCGCCTGTTTCATGCTCTTTCGTGACTGCAACCGCTCGATAATTTCGCGTTTCCGTCTTAAAATCTGTTCTACCATTTTTTGTACTCCTGATAACTGTGTATCTATTGTTAGTAAGCGTTAGCGATTATTTATAAAACTACGAGATATTGTGTGATAGCCGTTTAGTTTTATTATTTAGCGGGTTATTGAATAAAATGAGGTATGGGGGCATAAGATAATTATGAGGGATGTAGCGATAATAGGTGTAGGACATACAAAATTTGGGCGAGCTTCAAAGACGTCACTTGAATTGTTCTCAGAAGCGTCACTGCAAGCGATGGATGATGCGGGAGTAGTCGGGGCGGATATAGAAGCGCTATTTCAGGGTGCCGCGCTACCGGGTTTTGAGGAAGGGCAGGTAATGCCAGCAGCATTCTCAGCGGCTGAGCTCAACCTGGGACCAATACCAGCAACACGGTACGAGGGCGCATGTGCATCCGCTTCTGTTGCGATACGAGACGCGGCAATGTGGGTAAGTTCAGGAGAATGCGATATTGTGTTAGCAGGCGGAGTGGAAAAAGCGTTGACTATGGGCACAGCGTTTGCAACAAGGACATTCGCAATGAGCTGTCATACACCGACTGAGGGCGCGGTTGGGCTCACATTCCCGGGTGTATTCGCAATGGCTGCGCGGCAATATGCCAAAGGATATGACATACCACTGGATAGCCTACGGGAAAAGATGGCGCATGTTTCTATAAAGAACCATAGGCACGGTGCTTTGAATCCCCTAGCTCAGTTCTATAAGAAGATGGGCAACCTGAAGGTGGAGGATGTAGTAAACACGATGATGGTTGCCGACCCGCTGACGCTTATGGATTGCTGTCCGTTTTCGGATGGTGCCGCTGCGCTTGTGCTGTGCCCTGCTGAGGATGCAAAGAAATACACGGACGACCCGGTTTACGTATTGGGTACAGGACAGGGTTCAGGTAGTGCATTATCAAAGATGGAGGACTTAACAAAGCCGGTTTCGAGGATACAGTCAGCAGAAACAGCTTTTAAACGTGCCCGGCTTGAACCTAAGGATATAGACATGTTAGAACTGCATGATTGCTTTACAATTGCCGAATTAATCGCGCTTGAGTGCTTAGGTTTCTTTGAGTGGGGCGAAGCCGCGGAAGCAACGGCTCAGGGCGAGACGGACTTAGGCGGGAAAATACCCACGAATATGTCCGGCGGGCTGATGGGTAAGGGACATCCGATAGGTGCAACCGGTGCATCTCAAGTGTACTGGATGGTTAAACAGATGCGTGGCGAAGCGGCAAAAGGTAATCAAATTGATCCTGTTCCGGAGTACGGGATGACCGATACGCTAGGAGGCGATTTCGGGACGCTGTGCCACCTTATACTTGGAAGAACGAAGAGATAGGGAATAGTTCTGAGGGAATGGCCAATAGGGAATGGGGAATAGGGAATGGGGATATAAGTGGGGAAAGTGATAAAGTCGTACCGTGATCTGGAGGTGTGGAAGAAGGCAATGGAGTTGGTAACAGAGATTTACGGAGTCACACGAACTTTCGCTAAGGATGAACTTTATGGTCTGACAAGTCAATTGCGACGGGCATCCGTGTCCGTGCCAGCGAATATCGCGGAGGGGTGGGGTCGGGGAACAACAGGAGAATACATACAAATTTTGAGAATAGCGAGGGGTTCGCTTTTAGAGATAGAGACACTAATGACCATATCCAGCAACCTTGGATATGTGAATGCCCCTAACCAGACGCCAATGGCACAAAAAATTCAGGAAATAAATAAGATGATAAATGCTTTAATAAAGAGCTTGAAACATATATAATCCCTATTGCCTATTGCCTATTGCCTATTGGCTCTTCGCTATTGGCTCTTCGCTATTGGCTAATAAATGAGGTGACGAAAAAAAATGGTAGGAAAAGAGCAGGAAGAGATAGAGAACGAGTTATCAAGAGAGTATGTAGCTTTGACCTATGCCGATTATGAGGACGGCTTGAAGGACGGTAAATTATTGGGGCTGAAATGTGCTGCTTGCGGTGGTATAACCTGCCATCCAATGCCCGTTTGCCAGTGGTGCTGTGACAGACACCTGGAAAAGGTGGAGCTGAGTGGCGAGGGTGAAGTGACAACGTTTACAGTTATTCGCGTGGCATCCGAGGGTTTTGAGGATGACGTCCCGTATATACCCTGTTTGGTGAAGACAAAAGAAGGTCCCAGCGTTATCGGAAGACTGGATATGGAAGTTGAAAGAGCCACGCAGGAAGTAATAGGTACGCAGGTGAAACTGGACGGTATATCCACTTATAACGGTGATAAGTTCTTCAGTGGTGAGCACGTGTGCCCGGTTTTTAAGATTGTGTGATAAAAGCGGTGGAGAAGTCATGAACAAAAAGAAAGTTTGTGTTGTCGGAATGGGAGTGATGGGTACAGGAATAGTGCAGGTCTGCGTCCAGGCGGGCTATGATACCTCGGTTGTGACAAAAGACGATGGATCTTTAGAACGTGGGCTGGGAATAATAAGAAAGGACATTTCGAGACTGGCAAAGAAAGGTCGAATAACGCAAGAGGATGCGGATAAGATCCTGGATGCGGTAAGTGGAAAGGGTACCTCGAACCTGAAAGAGGGAGCTAAGGATGCCGATATTGTTATAGAAGCGGTGTACGAGGACATGGACGTGAAGCGCGAGGTATTCAAAGAACTGGATAGAATATGTCCTGAGCATACTATCTTTGGGAGTAACACTTCTACGTTCCCTATTACTACGTTAGGTGCTGCGACAATGCGGCCCGGTAAGGTTATTGGGATGCACTTCATGAATCCCGTACCGTTAATGCCGGGTGTAGAGGTGATAAAGTCGTTATTAACGTCTGAAGAGACGGTAAAGGCAGCGCAGGGATTCTTGAAGTCGTTGGGTAAGGAGACAGTAGTCGTGAATGATTATCCCGGATTTGTCACGAGCCGGATGATGTGTCTCGTATTGAATGAGGCGGTGAAGATGCTTGAACGCGGGCTTGCGACCGTAGAGGATATAGATAAGGTGCTGAAACTATCTTTTAACTGGCCTCAGGGACCGTTCCAGCTTTTAGACTTGATCGGGATAGAGATTGTGGTGGCGGTGCTCAATACGATCTACAATGAGACTGGGTGGGAAAGGTTCAAACCCGCTGTTCGGATGACTCAGATGGTAGAAGCCGGATGGACGGGCAGAAAAGTAGGTAAAGGGTTTTATGATTATCCGTGATGCTGCGATGTGAAGTGGAAATTAATCGGTATCTTAACATCTTGAATAACATTTATT
>JAYEOC010000122.1:0-7513 GCA_034722635.1 Methanobacteriota archaeon | reverse complement strand
CTTTAAGCTCGGTTTCCCGGTCTGCAAAATCTTCTCCCGTTACCACTTCGCCATACCTGAATGGGTTCTTCATTTTTAGTCCTTCTATTATGTTTATAACATATTATATTTATGTTTTTATACGTAACGTGCATGTACATAACCACTGCTGCTTTAGTCTCTGCCATCTCTTAGCACTTCCAGCATCCCGAACCCCTGCGAATTCTTTGCTCCGATGCCGCAATCATAACCCAACTTAAGTAACTTCTTATTTCCATTCAATACAAACCGACCCATCCAGCCTTTGATAATAGTGCCGCGGTAATTCAGTATCTTCTCTTTCGGTCGCCCAAAAGTTTCCAGCACCAACTTACGTGCTCGCGCCTCTTTACCATAAAACGCTTTGTATTTCTTACGTAAATTGTTATCCAGCGAATCCGTAAACTCAGACTCGAACGGCGAATAAAAATAGGTCTTCTTCTTGCCCTCTTTCGTCATAAGCGTGCTGTAAACCACAACAGGCGAAAGCATATTGATTCTTATCTCGTCCTCTATTTGCACCTCAGACAGAACCTTGATATTTGCAACAGAAACCTTGTACCCCGCGAGCACCAAATCGCCTTTCTGGAGCATCGTATTCGCAAGCTCTTGCATGAACCGGTCAAATGGCGAACTTATCGTGAGCGTTACAGGCGGATAAAACACTATTCTATCTCCTTTTAGCTCATATCGCCCTTGCAACCGCGAGAAGGTGAACATCTTGAAACTTCGCTTCTCGAACATGAAGCCCTGATCATGTAAGAATTCACCAAGTTCCGGCGTGATATTACCGTATAAGAACCCCTGCACAATATAATTATACTGTATCGGCAGCGATAACTGCTTCTCAAAACAAAACTCCAGCGTTACCCTCATTATGCGTTAATAGGTCATGCACCTAATATAAACTTATTCGTTGTATACAAAGTATGATCCTACAAATGCCGTGTTTCTTCTATTGTATTTGGATGTTTAACTAGCGGGTTAAGGATCTGGCGAGCAAATCGCCCCCTACTTTGTCTGCCTTATATAATCAAGAGCGAGTAAGCCCCCCAAAGCGTTATAAACTTTATTATACGACCAATCGCGGGAACGGCAAGATAATGGCGGCTACCCGGAGTCATATAATTCAGGATACCGTGCCGCCAGTTTCTACGGCAGATGCGATGGCGCAGGTTCCTAAAGCGGTATTGCCAGATGACGAAATAGCAGCAGTCAAGGTTTAACGTCAAAAACATCGCAGATAAAATCGTATGGTTTGTTGTCCAGTATTAGTAACCCTAAACCTTTACCCTTTACCCTTTACCCTTTACCCTTTAACCCCCATCCCCTCCCAAAACTCACACATCGAAATAATTCTTAAGTATTTCCTCTATGCTCCTCTTGAGATCACTATCGTGCGTTAACGGCTCAGTCATAGTAGAATATAACGCATCGCGCGTGGCAACACCACTTTTTAGCAACGTAGCAGCATAAACAAGTTCCCGGGTCGAAACACCCTCCTCAAGCCCCTGATGAATAAGATTCCGTATTTTATTCGCTGCTTTCACCAACTTATTTGCCGTATCCGCCTCAACACCCGTCTCCTGCTGCACTATTTGTGTCTCCAGGTCTTCACCCGGCCATCCAAGTGCGATACTGACAAACCGCTGCCTCGTGCTCTGTTTCAATTCCTTTAACACACTCTGGTAACCGGGATTATAACTTATTACCAGCATAAACTCATCCGGCGCATAAAACATCTTACCTAACTTCTCAACCAGCAAATATCTTCTATGATCCGCCAAAGGATGAATAACCACGGTAGTATCTTTTCGCGCTTCCACGATCTCATCCAGATACACAATTCCACCTGTTTTTACCGCCATAAGAAGTGGCCCATCTATCCACTCAACATCGTCTCCTCTAATGATATACCGCCCGGTCAAGTCATTGCCACTCAAATCGTCATGACAGGCAACCGTATAGAGCGGCCGCCCTAATTTCCAGGCCATATGCTCAACTAATCTCGTTTTGCCGCTGCCCGTGGGTCCTTTCAGCATAACCGGTAGTTTATTCTTATAGGCAGCTTCAAATAGCGCCACCTCACGCCCTTGCGACAAATAAAACGGCTCTTCTTGTATTTCAAAGCTACCGTTTTCATATAAACAAGTCGTGTCTGAGTTCTCTAACATTTATACTTACCTGACTAAACAGCTAACACATAAATATACTTTCGGTAGTCCAGTCAGCAATCTGTTACTACCTTACGCTCGTACGTCTGAACGAGCATCCCTTTACTCTGCTCCCAGGGCTCGCCAATCTTGAAGAAATCGAACTTCTCCATTGCTCGCTCGCAGGGTACATTACCCGCTAATATATTCACATAATTCGTCTTACACTTATTCGCCTTTGCAAACTCATAGAACTGCTCATACATCGCAGAAGCTACACTCTGATCGCGATATTCCGGGAGAACCGCTTGCTGCTCGCCGAAAGCACCTTGCTCGGTTACAGACGCTTTATACACACCAGATAATTTACCCTCTATACGGACACCGAAGAAGAAATAACCAGAGTCCATAGAGTTCTTCACTTCCGCCTCGGTCATCACCCGCTTATTTCGCCATTCCACAGGATAATCGTACGCTTTAGGCCATACTTCATTGTAGAGCTCCGCGATGTCCTTAGCATCCTCTTTACCCAGCTTTATTGCATGACGTTTCTCGCCCGTATATTCCACATCCACCGTACAACAGACGCCCATAAATATTATGATATACTAACTGAGTATTTAAACACAACTCTTTTTCACTTTGTTCTTGACGCTGTCCATGAACTCACTCTGTAGCGCCACTACTTCGCGACTGTCCTTTGCTCTGGAATACGCACACAACCGTTCCTCATTCAAGCGCAGAAATTCTGGCCCCCATTTGAATTTACCCAGTATCTGTTGTGACTGCTCCGGCTCACCAAGCACGAACAAAGCCGCGGCTAACGCCTCGACCGAACTCAAAATAAATGGCCTGCCATAGTTAACAGGATTCGCAGCTATTAAATACGGTAAAGCCCGTTTCTTTACTTTCAACTTCTTCAACGGCACGTCAAAAGCTGCTAGTTTATGCCACGAGCAATCAAATACGGTTATGCTGGTCGTGTAGTTTCTATCCGCACGTGAAAGCGCCTTTTCCGCATTGGGTACCAGCAAAAGCGTTTTATACGGTATCTTTCGCAGCACGTTGACCGACGTTATCAGTCCAAAACGTGCTATTTTCTTCGCTGTGCATTTCTTCGGGTCGCACTGTCCTGCATCATATACGTACAGTTTCATTTTTAAACAGGCATCAACCGCGGAATTAGCACCTGTAAACCTTGTGCTAGCTTTTCTGACCTACACGGAGCAACATGTACCTCTTTTAATGGCTTTAACAGTTCTATAATCCTGGCAGTTGGGAGTTCTTCCTGCGAATATGTGGCTGCCGCTATTTGTACTGCAGCCAGATATTTCCGTGGATCAAAAGCCGAAATCCGACCGGGCTTGACACCAATAACCGCATCTAAATTGTTTAAACCTTTACATGGCAATGCAATATCGCTATAACTCTCTATTACCACACAGTCATGCTGTGCTACCACCTTCTT
Source organism: Methanobacteriota archaeon (assembly GCA_034722635.1). Lineage (GTDB taxonomy): Archaea > Halobacteriota > Syntropharchaeia > Alkanophagales > Methanospirareceae > QENJ01. Next base: position 3,874 of record JAYEOC010000122.1, on the reverse strand, counting down.
GTACGCTAACTCAATCGCGAGGTCGTAATACTCTTCTGTTAGTTTATTCAACGTATTCAAATCACGAACGTGATATATCTCGGATGCGTTTGCACGTAATTGCGCAATGAGTGTATCGCTACATTTATACATAGCCGGCAACGTTTCGTTTTCAACCACCAGAGTTCTTGCACCGTCTTTAGTCCAGAGCGTGACGCGGTCAATGATAAAACCCGGTATTTGTGACAGTGAGTTGATGCGCGGCGGTTCCATCCACAACCGGTGGATAGGGTTGATACATTCTTCTGACAGCGGGTCATCAGCAGCGCGAAACTCAGAAGCAGCTTTCAAACGTGTTGCATCCTTACCATATAGTCTTCCCTGTGATAAAGCGTCATGCACAATATCAAAATCATACCACACGTTGTTGCCCGCTCGGGGCTTGAAGGCACAGGCATTGTGCCCTTTTTCTCTTAAGTACGCTAGTAACGCCAGCGCAAAGGTCGTCTTACCCGCATCCTGCCCTTTCAATCCCACAATCAATATATTGTATGTCATTCTCTACCATCCGTCTAACTCGTGCTAACTCTATAATCGTATTCATAAAAAATAATATTGTGAGTTCCCTGAGACCATATTTCCCATAGTACGAACAAAATCTCTATGCGTCACCGTCCATCATCTGCTTGAAGTCTTCGTAAACTGCCTTTACTTCATCTACCGAAGCTTCATCCTCTAAAGTGGAAAGGTCTCCAAGAGGGTTACCCATTATGATAGTCTTTAAAACACGTCTCATTATCTTACCTGACCTCGTCTTGGGCAGCTTTTCCACAAAATGTATCTCCTGAGGCGTAGCTATGGGTCCTATTTGCTTACGAATCTCCTGGATTATCCCTTTCTTCAGTTCATCCGTGGGTTCATATCCCTCTTTTAAAATTGCAAACACAACGATATTCTCACCTTTTATAGGGTCCGGCGTACCAATGACAGCCGCTTCCGCTACAAAAGGTGCCTCCACAACCGCACCCTCTATCTCTGCGGTACCCAACCGATGCCCCGCTATTTTTAAGACTTCGTCTGTTCTACCAAGCAACCAGAAGTAGCCATCTTCGTCCTTTATCGCATAATCGCCTGTATAAAACAGCCCTTTGAATTTTGACCAGTAAACTTCTTTGTACCTTTCCGGGTCTTTGTAAAGCCCCATCAACATACCGGGCCATGGTTTCCGTATCGCCAAATGCCCTTTTATACCGGTTTCTACGGGTTTGCCGTCCTCGTCCACGACTTCGGCATCTATACCCGGTAACGGCAGGGTTGCCGAGCCCGGTTTCAGTGGCACGAGCTCTATGCCGGGTACTGGCGAAATCATTATCCCACCGGTCTCGGTCTGCCACCAGGTATCAACTATCGGGCATCTTTCCCCGCCTATGTGCGTGTAATACCATGCCCATACTTCCGGATTGATCACTTCACCGACAGAGCCTAATATTTTTAAGCTGCTCAAGTCAAATCGCTTTACTCGCTCTCCGCCGTAGCGCATAAACATCTTGATTGCCGTTGGAGACGTATAAAAGATTGTGACACCATATTTATCTATTATTTCCCACCATCGGTCAGGATTAGGATAATCCGGTGCGCCTTCGTACATAAGTACGGTTGCACCATGAAGTAACGGTGCATACACTATGGATGTATGTCCTGTCACCCAGCCTACATCTGCCGTGCACCAATACACCGATTCATCGGATATGTCAAAGACCCATTTGAAGGTGGCATAAATGTAAGCCAAATATCCGCCGGTTGAGTGAACAACGCCTTTAGGTTTTCCGGTGGTTCCGGATGTGTAGAGTATGTATAACGGATGTGAAGATTCCAGAGGCACGGGTTCCACATAATCCTCGGCCTCTTTTATTAACTCGCTATATATGAGGTCTCTACCCGCCACCATATTTATCGCCTCTTCCGTCCTTTTTATCACGACTACTTTTTCTATGATCGGTGCAATCTTTAGCGCTTCGTCCACTATCTCTTTAAGTGGTATGTGCTTCCCCCTCCGCATTCCAAAGTCCGCGGCTATCAACACTTCTGCCGAAGTGTCATTGATTCTATCTGCCAGTGCCTGGCTACTGAACCCGGAAAATACAACTGTATGGATGGCACCTATTCTTGCTGTGGCAAGCATTGCAATCGTGAGTTCGGGGATCATGGGTAAGTATAACACCACCCGATCGCCCTTTTTTACGCCCAGGTTCTTCAGCATGGACGCGAATTTGTTCACTTCTCGATATAGCTGAAAATAGCTGAATGCTTTTGTATTCCCGGCTTCATCTTCCCAGTATAAAGCCACTTTGTTCTTATGCCAGGAATATAAATGACTGTCCACGCACAGGTAAGAAGCATTGAGCTTACCACCAACGAACCATTTGGCAAAAGGCTCTTTCCATTCAAGTACCTTGTCCCAGGGTTTAAACCAATCCAGCTTCTCGGCTTCTTTCGCCCAGAAACGTTCTATGTCTGCGGTTGCATTACGTTGAAAGTCAATATACCCTTTTACCGGATAAAATTTCGCGCTTTTTTCCATGTGCTATTAAATAAATAGGTGGATCTAAATAAATAAGTTATGCGTTTTTTGTCAACTCCGGGGCTGTTCTCAATGGTGACATAAATCTTGAATCTCTCTATTGGTCATGTTTCCAGGTCAGTTAAAATGTATAACGAAACAGAGGCGTAGTTACAAAAAGTCACCATATTTTACCTTTATAGTGCCCTATTGCCGGGCAGCCCAGGCACTTGTTCTCCATATAACGTGGACAATGACCGGGTTCAATATCCACACCGCACGGGCTTCGCTCAAATTGCCCTCTATTCATCGTTACGGGCATAACCACCTCCTTTGCTGACGATATAACGATATTAAAATCAATTGATTGTACTCCAGGATGTACACGCAAATGATAATTCACAATAGCTTCCAGAGTCGCCACATTCTCGCTCACAAAGAACAAACACATATTGGTTTTTCCGCTTGTAATAAGCGCGTTTAGAAAGAACGGGCAGTCTTTGAACGTGTTGATTATCTTAGCCGAGTTGTTCGCAGTAATATCTACCTTAGCAATGTAAAGCCCGACTTTAGTGAGATTCATACCTGTGAGGTCTTCTACAAATCCACGTTCTCTCAGTCGCTTTAACCGCGATGCCACGGAAGGTTGGGACAGTTTCACCTCGTCACCTATTTCCTTCTGCGAACTCTTCGGGTTATTTAGAACAAGTGCAATAATTTTCTTGTCTTTTTCGTCCAGCTTCAGTTTCAAAGCGTGCATTTTTTAACTTCTCTTCTTTTCCTGTACTTACAATAGTCCTATACCGGTTGACAATATCCCACAATTATCCTATAGCGTATAAGTAGATAAACCAAATATACGATTTTTATTGTGCAATAACAAAGCTTATAAGGCTAAACGTGATATATGTTCGCTATGAGGTGTAAAAATGGCTGAGTTCAAGAATAAGTTGGGTATTGCTAAAGGCACACCCATAGAAGCGGAAGTAGAAGCTAACTTCCGAGGAGAAACAATGGAAGTCGGGCTTTATCTTGCTATGGCGAGACAGGCCCAAAGAGAGGGTTATCCGGAAATTGCTGAAGTGCTTAAATCTATCGCATGGGATGAAGCATGGCACGGAGCACGATTTGCAGAATTAAATGGCAAAATCTCGGAAAGTACAAAAGAGAACGTAAAGAAGATGCACGCAGGTGAAGTTGCAGCAAACAAGGAAAAGCGAGAAGCAGCAGTTATGGCTAAAGAATCGGGTATTGATGAAGCACACGATGTGTTCGACGAATCATCCCGGGATGAAGCACGACATGCAGGCGCCCTTGAAGGTCTGTTAAAGCGGT